>JAITMY010000062.1 GCA_031290755.1 Prevotellaceae bacterium | reverse complement strand
GGCGAGCAGGAGAATAAGCGGCAGCGCCACCCTCCACCACCCTACATTAGATTTAACTAATGTTAACGGGGGGGGTAATTTTTAACTTTTATTTTTGCCCGCCCGCGCCCGCGGGGGGCCGTAGGGCGCTTGGCGCGGCATCGGTAGGGTAGCAGCAACATATAATTTTTCGCTCTAAAATTATTTTGGCAAAGATAGTATTTTTTGGCAAGAGTAAGCGGCCGAATTTGAAATTCGGCAATATACTACGACGGCATTACAAATGCCGCCGAACGGCAACGTGCGCCGCCTGTTGCCGCCGTCATTGCGAGGGTATTTCCCGAAGCAATCCGGCAAAAGAGCCATGCCTGCGCTGGATTGCTTCGCTCCGCTCGCAATGACGGGGGTGCTAATAAGCTTAACGTATGAGCATTAGGCTAAGGCCCCTCCGCCAGCCGCCCCGCCAGCGCCTGCACGTCAAGCCGCTCGCGCTCCTGCGGCGGCAGCGCCAGCAGCCTTTGGTAGTCCTGCCGCGCCTCGGGCAGGCGGCGCAGCTCGAGGTACATGGCGGCGCGGTTGTAGGAGCGCGGGCCGGTAGGCTCCAGCTGTAGCGCGGCGCTCACGTCGCGCAGCGCCCCCTCGCGGTCGCCAAGGTAGTACTTGGCCGTGGAGCGCCACTCGTAGTCCAGCGCCATCAGCGGCTCCAGCGCCGCCACGCTGTCCAGCGCCGTCAGCACGTCCGCGTAGCGCTGCCGCGCCAGCGCCACGTAGGCCTTGCACCACATCGGGCCGCACAGGTAGCGCGGGTCGCGCTGTAGCGCCGCGCTGCTTTCGCGGTAGAAGCAGCGCAGGCTGTGCTCCACGGAGTCGGGCTGCTGCGTGGCCACAAACAGCTCGGCCTTAGCTATCCACGCCCGCGGGTTGCGGTGCCCCCACCGGTAGGCCTCCGCAATGGCCTCGTTGAGGTAGGGCAGCGCCCTGTCGTGCTGCCCAAGGAGGTTGAAGCACTCGCCGGCCAGCAGAAAGATGAGGTAGCTGCCGCGCTCCACGCGGGTGCCCCGCAGCGCGTAGTCCAGCGCCCGCGGGTAGTCCTCGGCAAGGTAGTGCTCCTGCCCCACAAAGAGGTATCCGTCGGAGTAGTTGGGGAAGGCGCTAAGGAGCTGCTCGCTGAGCGCCAGGGGGCTGCCCCACAGCTTGGTCAGGCCGTAGCTGCGGCAGGAGAAGGCGCAGGCGGCGCACAGCGCCAGCGTCGCCAGCCACCGCTTGGCCTTGGCCGGCGCTTGGCCGAAGCCGTAGGCCAGCAGGAAGTACAGCCCCGCGCAGGGCAGGTAGGCGTACCTGTCGGCGGCGATGCTGCCGCCCACGGGGACAATTTGCAGCGTGGGGCTGATGGCTATCAGGTAGAAGCCCAGCCCGAAGAGCAGCGCCCGCCGGTGCTTTTTGCACCGCCACGCCAGCAGCCCCACGGCCAGCAGCGCCAGCGGGTAGAGGTAGTACTCGGTGGGCAGGCCGCCGTAGTAGTAGGCGGGGTGGGGGTACAGCGTTGACAGGCGAACGGGCGCCGCCAGCTGCACAAGGTAGAAGGCCACGGCGTAGGCCACGTAGAGGTAGCCCTCAACGGTTTTGTACTTGGCCATCACGTGGCCTGCGTCTATCACGTCCGCCGAGCGGGTGGCGATGGTTATTGCTACCACGGCGGCAGACACGGCAAAAAGGGGCAGCTTCTCAACAATCGCCCGCCCCGCCATGCGCCGCCCGCGGTGCCAGTCCACCAGCAGCAGCACCGCCGGCAGCGTTACCGCCGAGGGCTTGGACAGCGCCGCGAGGACAAAGAGCAGCAGCACAGCTATTAGCCTACGCAGGGATGGCCGAAGCCCACCCTTCACGTAAAGCAGCAAAGCGGCGAGGTAGAAGAAGGCGTAGAGCACGTCGCCGCGGGCGGAGGCCCACGCCACGCTCTCCACCGCCACGGGGTGCACGGCGAACAGCAGCGAGGCGAGGCAGGCCCCGCCACGGCTCCCCGTGAGCAGCAACAGCAAAGCAAACAGCAGGGCTGTGCAGGCGCAGTGCAGCCCCAGCGACGCGGCGTGGTAGCCCGCAGGGTGCAAGCCCCAGAGCGCGTACTCCGCGCTGTGCACCGCCATCTTCACGGGGCAGTACATCTTTACGTAGGTAGTTGTGAACCAGCGGTGAACGTTGTCGAGGGAGAAGGCGCGAATGTCGGCGTTTTCTGAAATATTGAGGTGGTCGTCCCTATCGTGCGTCAGCAGGCCGTTGTGCCGCACGCTGCCTGCGTAAATGGCCACGGTGAGCAGCAGGATGAGCGGCAGCGCCGCCCTTCCCCACCCTATACCATTAGATTTAACTAATGTTAACGGGGGGGGGTAATTTTTAACTTTTATTTTTGCCCGCTCGCGCCCGCGGGGGGCCGTAGGGCGCTTGGCGCGGCATTGGTAGGGTAGCAGCAACATATAATTTTTCGCTCTAAAATTATTTTGGCAAAGATAGTAATTTTTGGCAAGAGTAAGCGGCATTTGTAATGCCGCTTGCTAAATGGCCGAATTTGAAATTTGGCACAAAAAAAAGTACCCCCGTAGCTTCACTCAAAAAAGTTAGCGGCTTTGAGCGCGTTGGCAGGGCGCTTGCCTACGAGCTTGGCCACTTGGACGTAGCCGGCCTGCTTCATTCGGCTTAGCGTTTTAAGCTCGCTAAGCAGCTTATTTATAGTTTGTTCGCCCACGCCCGGCAGCTGGTTAAGCTCGTGCTGTAACATGCTGGACGAGCGGCGCTTGCGGTGGAACGTAATGCCAAAGCGATGCGCCTCGTCGCGCAGCTGCATCAGCAGGCGCAGGGAGAAGGAGTTTTTGTTCAGGTAGAGCGACGTTGAGTCGTCCGGCAGAAAGATTTCCTCAAGGCGCTTTGCCAAGCCCACAATGCCGATCCTCTCCATGAGGCCCAGCCGCCTCAGGACGCTCACCGCCGAGCTGAGCTGCCCCTTGCCGCCGTCCACCACAATGAGCTGGGGCAGCTCGCCCCCCTCGTCCAGCAGGCGCCGGTAGCGGCGGTAGAGCACCTCCTCCATCGAGGCGTAGTCATTAGGCGAGTCCACCGTTTTTATCAGGAAGTGCCGGTAGTCCTTTTTACTGGGCTTTGCATTCTTAAAGACCACGCAGGCGGCCACCGGGTTTGTCCCCTGCGTGTTGGAGTTGTCGAAGCACTCGATATGGTAGGGCAGCTCGCTTAAATGTAAATCTTGCTTAACGACCTCAAGGCGCTGCTTTAAGGCCACTTCTGGGTCTTTTTTGTCCAGCTGCTCCATGCGCTGCGCAATGTAGGCCCTACAGTTGCGCTCCGACAGGCTAAGCAGGTTCAGCTTGTCGCCGCGCTGGGGGATAGTAAAGGCGGCGCCGATAAACTCTTCGTCCGGCAAAAAGGGCACGATGATTTCCTTGTTCAGCGTATCCACCATCTCCTTGATACCCAAAATGGCATACGACAGCAGCTCGGCGGGGGGGTTGTCCAGCGGAGCGTTCAGCTCCACCGTGTAGGAGTACACCACCGAGCCGTTGGCGATGCGCATGAAGTTGCTGTAGGCCAGCGCCCCCTCCTTTACCAAGCAGAACACATCCACATTGCCCACCGTGGCGTTAGCCACCGTAGATTTGCTTTGGAAGTCGGCCAGCAGGTGCAGCTTTCCTTTAAGCTCGTTGGCCAGCTCAAACTGCAAGGCGCCGGAGGCCTCCAGCATTTCTTTTTTCACCAGATCCTTTACCTCCGAGAGGTCTCCCCTAAGAATGGAGGTTATCATGGCCACGTTTTTGCTGTACTCCTCCTCGCTTTGGCGGGCAATGCAGGGGGCTTTACAGGTTCCTATTTGCAGGTCGAGGCAGGACTTAAACTTACCTGAAGCAATATCCGAAGCGTTTAGGGGCAGGGGGCACGTTCTGAGCGGGTAAAGGGCACGGATAAGGTCTAACAAAACGCGCAGGGCGCGAATGTTGGAGTAGGGGCCAAAGTACTTTGAGCCGTCCTTGACAATTCTACGGGTAGGGAAAATTCTGGGGAACGGCTCCTTCTTGACGCAAATGCAGGGGTAGGACTTATCGTCCTTGAGGAGGACGTTGTAGCGGGGTTGCAGCTTTTTGATGTAGGTGTTCTCCAGCAAAAAGGCCTCGGCTTCGGAGGACACCACGGTAAATTTAAGGTCAACAATTTTGGCCACCAGTATTTGCAGCTTACGGTTATCTTGCTGGCGCCCCTCGGTGAAGTAGGAGGCAACGCGCTTTTTGAGGTTCTTGGCCTTCCCCACGTAAATAACCTTACCGGCTTTATCAAAATACTGGTAAACGCCGGGGAGGTTGGGCAGGGACTCAACCTGATTTTTCAAAGCATCGGACGGGTAGAGCATATCCTATTAAACTAAAAGTTGAACATTAAAACCATACCTGCCCGCCGTTATTTTCCGGATTGCTTCGGGTAAACCCTCACAATGACGACGTGGCAAGGTTCAATTAACATAGCGCTATAATGTTCCACGTGGAACATTTAGAAGCAAGGGGCAACCCCAGCAAATTGTTCCACGTGGAACAATTGAGAACAAAGGGTGGCCTCATTAAATTGTTCCACGTGGAACAATTATCGGCCAAAGCGCACCAGCAAGGCGGCAATGTCGGCAGGGGACACTCCGGGTATCCGCTGGGCATCGCCTACCGTTGGCGGCCTAACCTTGGATAGCTTTGTGCGGGCCTCGATGGTTAGCGACTTGAGGGTCGAAAAGTCAAAGGTGTCGGGGATGCGAATGCCCCTCAGCCTGTCGAACTTCAAGCGCTCGCGCTGCTCGCGAGCCTCGTAGCCTCTGTACTTCTCGGCGCAGTCCACGGCAACCACCAGCTCCCTGTCCCTAAAAACGTCCTCCCCAAGGTTCGCCGCAACCGACGGCAAGGCCTGCATATCCGCAAACGACAGCTCCGGACGCCCCAGCAGGTCTATCAACCGCCGCCTTTGCTCAATGCAGGACGAGCCTTTGGCCGCCAAAAGAACGTTGGCCTCGTCGGGGGCAATGCTGGTGTCGGACAAAAAGGTAACAAGGCTGCGTATTTTTTCCTGCTTCCGGCGTAGTACATCCATCTGCCGGCGAGAGATTAACCCCAGGGAGTAGCCCAGCGGCGAAAGCCGAGCGTCTGCGTTGTCCTGCCTAAGCAAAATGCGGTGCTCTGCCCTACTCGTAAACATGCGGTACGGCTCGTCAACGCCCTTCATCACCAAGTCGTCAATGAGCACGCCGATGTAAGCCTGCTCGCGGCCCAACACCAGCTCCGGCAGGCCGTGAACTTTTTGGTGCGCGTTGACTCCGGCAACAAAGCCCTGACAAGCCGCCTCCTCGTAGCCCGTGGTGCCGTTGACCTGCCCGGCAAAGTATAGGCCACCCACCACCTTCGAGCGCAGGCAGTGGTCAAGCTGAGTGGGCGGGAAGTAGTCGTACTCGACGGCGTAGCCCGGCCGAAGTATCTGCGCGTGCCCCAAGCCCGGCACCTTGCTTAGCGCCTGCTCCTGCACCTCGAAGGGCAGCGAGGAGGAAAAGCCGTTGAGGTAGTACTCGCAAATGCCGCGCCCCTCCGGCTCCACAAAAAGGTGGTGGGCGTCCTTGTCGGCAAAGGTGCGCAGCTTGTCCTCGATGCTTGGGCAGTAGCGAGGGCCAACGCCCTTGATGATGCCGCAAAACAGCGGGGAGTCCTTAAAGCCCTCACGAAGGATGGCGTGAACCTCCTCATTAGTGCTGGTGATGTAGCAGTCCAGCTGGTTGCTGACGGCCTCCGTGTCCTGCGAGTAGGAAAACTTCCAAGGGTGCTCGTCGCCGGCCTGCCTGCGCATGGCGCCGAAGTCGATGGTGCGCCCGTCAAGCCGCACGGGGGTACCCGTTTTCATGCGGCCAACCTCAAGCCCTAAAGAGCGCAGCTGGTCAGACAGGCCCAGGGCGCTCGCGTCGCCGGCCCGCCCGCCGGCAAGCTGGGTGCGCCCAACGTGCATCAGCCCATTGAGGAAGGTGCCGGTGGTCAGCACAAGCGCCTTGGCGAAAAACGAAATGCCCAAGGCCGTTTTAACGCCCACGGCAACCTTAGGCTCGGTGCCCGCCAGCAGCAGCTCTGCCACCGAATCTTGCCAGAAGCTGAGGTTAGGCAAAGCCTCCAGCACCCTCCGCCACTCTTGGGAAAAGCGTACCCTGTCGCACTGCGCACGAGGGCTCCAGACGGCAGCTCCTTTAGAGCTGTTTAACATTCTGAACTGAATGGTTGAGCGGTCTGTTACCTCCCCCGTGCATCCGCCCAACGCATCAAGCTCTCGCACGATTTGCCCCTTGGCAATGCCGCCAACTGCCGGATTACAAGACATTTGCGCCAGCTTGTTCAAGTCCATCGTGATGAGCAGCACCTTGGAGCCTAACTTGGCCGCCGCCGCTGCCGCCTCGCAGCCGGCGTGCCCGCCGCCGATAACAATTATGTCGTAGGTGTATAGCATCGCAAAAATGTTTCAGCAGGTTGTTGGGTAAGCCGCCAGGCAGTTGTCCTCCTTTTGGCGCATGGTGTCGCGCTCGGCGTCGGAGGCGTCGGCGTAGCCGCAGAGGTGCAGCACGCCGTGGATCATCACGCGGTGCAGCTCGTTGTCAAAGGTGGCGCCGTAGTCCTTAGCGTTGAGCGCCACCGTGTCGAGGCTGATGAAGATGTCGCCCGCAAGCAGCGTGCCCTCGGAGTAGTCAAAGGTGATGACGTCCGTGTAGTAGCTGTGGTGAAGGTAGGCCTTGTTGATGGAGAGGAGGTGGGCGTCGGAGCAAAAAATGTAGGCAATGGCGCCCAGCCTTTTCCCCTCGCGCTCAACGGTTTGCTGCACCCAGCGCTTCAGCACTTGCCTGTGGGCAAGCTTAAAGGGCAGGTCTTCTACGTGAAATGTTACGGCCACTGCGCTCCCTCCTTCTTACCTGTCAACCAACCAGCGCTCGGGGTCCTGCTTGACCGTTTGCTTCCAAAGCTCGAAGTGCAAAATGGCGCGGTCGTCGTCAGAGGCGGCCACCAGCCCTATCCGCTGGCGGGCTTTCACGGCATCGCCCGAGCGGGCGGAGACAGCCTTGAGGTGCGTGTACACCGTGTAGTAAAGCCCGTGCTGCACGAGCACGCTGGTTACGGAGCCGGTGATGAATATTTTGCGCACCACGCCGTCGGCCACCACGGATACCGCGGCGCCCTCGTTGGTGGAAATGTCAATGCCGTTGCTGGTAACCTTAATTCCCTTGAGCACAGGGTGTTCGTAAATGCCAAAGCGGGTTACCAGCACGCCCTTGGCCACCGGCATGGGCAGCTTCCCGTACAGCTTTTCAAACTTATCGGTGGTGGCTTGGTCGGTGGTGGCCTTCTTCTGCGCCGTTTCCTTGCCCTTCTTTTCGGCCTCGCGCCGGCGCTGCTCCTCCCGACGGGTTTCCTCGGCAATGGCCGACTCTATCTGCTTGTTGAGCATCACGGCCTGCTTCTTTTTGGCCTCCAAGTCGCGCATAAGCTCGCTCTCCCGCCGCCGCAAGCTCTGCACAACAGCTTGATACTGCTTCTCCTCCACGTCCAAGGCCACCAGCTCCACCGTTTTTTGGTTGAGCAGATACTCCTGCTCCTGCTTTTTCTGCCGCAGCGCCTCCAGCTCCTTGTTCAGGTTTTCGCTTTGCAGCACAATGTTCTTAGCCTGACGCACGCGGTGCTCGGAGTAGGCCTTCAGGTAGGTCATGCGGCGGTAGGCTTGGTTCAAGTCGTCGCTGGCAAAAACGTACATGAGCTGGTGGTGCACCGCTTGGTTGCGGTAGGCAAAGTTCAGCATCCTGGCGTAGTTTTCTTTCAGCTGGGCCAAGTCGCTGTAGAGATTCGCCACCTTTTTCTGCTTTTCGGCTATCTCCGTTGACAGGATAACCAGCTGCTTATCAATGTGGTTAATGAAGCTCCTGCGCGAGGTGATGTTCACCTGAATCAGGTTGAGGTTGTCGAGGTTCGTTTTTTGCGCCTGCTTGGTTTTGTCGATGAGCGTTTTGGTGTAGGCAATATCGCTCTCGAGCTGCTTTTTCTGCTGCTCAAGGTCTTTGACAACGTCCTGCCCCACGGCCAGCGGAGCGGCGCAGAGCAAAAACGGCAAGGTTAATATGAATGCTATGTGCTTTTTCATGGCAAAATGAAAAGCGAAGGTAAGGATTATTGTTTTAAGTTTTTAATTTTTTCCTGCAATTCAGGAGAATTTCCTCCTTTTTCGATAACTCGCTGCCAGTAAATCTGCGCGTTGCTGTACTCTTGCAGCTTGTAGAGCACGTCGCCGTAGTGCTCCAGCATCACGGGGTCGTCCATGCCCCCCTTCACCAGCGCCTTGCGAAAAATCTGCTTGGAGTCGGCGTACCTGCCCAGGCAGTACAAAATCCATGCGTAGGTGTCTAAGTAGGTGGGGTTTTCCGGCTCGGCATCAAGGGTTATCTTGCTCATCGCCAAAGCCTTTTTTAGCTTTTTGTTGGTTTGGCTAAGGTAGTAGGCGTAGTTGTTGAGCACGAGGATGTTGTTGGCGTCCAGCGCCAGCGCCCTGTCGAAGTAGCGGCTTGCCTCGGCGTGCTCCTTCAGGGAGAAGCAGACGTCGCCCAGCGAGGAGTAGAGCTGCATTAGAAAGGCCGTGTCGGCTTTGGCCTCCGGCGCCTCCAGCGATTTTTTCCATACCTCCTTGGCCGAGGCGTAATTTTTCTTCTGAAAAAAGGATAAGCCCTTAATGTAGTGCACCTTGTAGGCCGCGTCGGGGAATGTTTTTTCGCAGCTGTCGGCCACCTGTAGCAGCAGGTCCCAGCTGCGCTTGGTAATCAGCAGGTCTAAGTAGAGCATCCACGAGCTGAAAAGCGCGGCGGCGTCTCCGGAGTAGGCGGCGAAGTGCCTCGACTCCTGCCCGTTGGCAATCACGTCGTTGAGGCGCTCGTCGGCCTTGCCGAGGCGCGTAAGGTTTTCGAGCACGGCAAGGGCGGAATCCAGCCTGCCCTTGCGGAGCAGGTAAACGGTGTAGAGGCCCTCCTGCTGGTAGCTGAAGGTGGCTCTGGCCAGCGCATAGAGCGAATCCATTGTCGGCAGGTAGTTTCGTTCGACCGCCGGAAACTCCTGCAAAAACGTCAGCACCTGCTGCCGGTATAGCGTCGGCGTGGCGGCGTCGGCAAACAGGTGCAGCAGGCAGCGGAAGTAGCTGTCGAAGTCGGCAACGCGGCGGTAGTGGGCCGACAGGGCTTCCCAGTAGGCAAACGAGGTGGAGTCTATCGCCTTGGCCTGCGCCAGCGCCTCGAGCGACAGCGAATCCATTTTGCTGACCCCGTGCAGGTCGGCAAGCAAGAGCCAGTACTTTTGCTTGTCGGGGTGCAGCGCCACGAGCTGGTGCAGCTTGGCCACCGCCTCCGACAGCTTACCCTGCTTAAACAGCACGTCCTGCTCAAGGAGCACGCTCTCCTCGTCTGTGCCAAAGGCCTGCCGGTAGAGCGCCAGCAGGTCTATGGCCTTGTCGTACAGCTTCTGCCGGTAGTAGAGCGTTAGCAGCTCGTAGTAGGCATCCCTGTTCTGCACATCCTGCGCAATCAGCTTTTCGTAGTAGCGCTGCGCCTGAGCGTTGTCGCCCTCGGAGGCAAAAAGCTGCGCCAGCAGCAGGGTGTACCACGCGTTGGAGGAGTCAATGGCGTAGGCCAGCTGCGCGTGCTCGGCGGCTTCCTTGAAGTGGTTGGTGGCGGCGTAAACGCCGGACAGCTCGTAGTGGCAGGCATCGCAGCGGGGGTCGGCCTTGATGGCCTTTTTGAAGTAGCGGGTGGCCTCGTCCGCGCTGCCCAGCAGCACGCTCTTCTTGCCCTCGCAAAAAAAGTAGGTCTGCTCCCTGCGCCTGTACTCCGGCGAGGGGTTCAGCATATCTTTCAGCCACGACAGCGGCCCGGCTTCGGCAGCGAGCGGCGTGGCCGCTGCCAAGGCCAGCGCGAGGAGTATGCGTTGAGCGGGCGCCATGCTACTTGGTTCCTGTGTGGCCAAACCCGCCGTCGCTGCGCACCGTTTCGCTCAGCGCCTCAACCAACTTCCACTGCACGCGCTCGAAGCGGGCAAACACCAGCTGCGCAATGCGCTCTCCGGGTTCGAGGGTAAAGGCCTCGGGCGAGAGGTTAATCAGGGGCACCTTCACCTCCCCGCGGTAGTCGGGGTCGATGGTGCCGGGGGAGTTGGGCAGGGTGATGCCGAACTTGAACGCCAAGCCGCTGCGGGGGCGCACCTGCGCCTCGTAGCCGTCGGGCAGCTCGAAAAAAATCCCCGTAGGCACCAGCATCCGCGTCAGCGGCTTAATGACCAGCGCCTTGTCAATGTTCGCCTGCAAGTCCAGCCCCGCCGAAAGCTCGGTGGCATACTTCGGCAGCGGATACCTTGAGGTATTGATAATTTTTACATTCATAGGTAAAGATACTACTCACACACAATAAAACTACAAGCCTAACTTTTTTGACAAATCCAACATGCTGACGATAGACCTCTCTGCCTTTTTGCGCAGCGCTTCCTCAATAAGCACCTCGTGAACCTCATGCTGCAAGGAGAGGTATAGCTTTTGCAGCGTTATCAGCTTCATATACTCGCAGTCATTGCAGCCGCAGGTGGAGTCGGTGGGCGGCACGGGAATGAACGTTTTGTCGGGGCTGCTGCGCTGCATCTGGTACAGGATGCCGGCTTCGGTAGCCACGATGAATTCCTTGGCAGTACTTAGCTGCGAATACTTCAGCAGCGCCGCGGTGGAGCCAACCTCGTCGGCCAAAATCAGCACCGGCTTTTTACATTCGGGGTGCGCCAGCACCTTGGCGTTGGGGTGCTGCCCCTTCAGCTCCACAATCTTTTCCACCGAAAAGCGCTCGTGCACGTGGCAGGCGCCGTCCCACACCAGCATATCCTCGCGCCCCGTCTGCGCCTTGATGTAGCTTGCCAAGTTACGGTCGGGCGCAAACAGCACCTTTTCGCTCTTCGGCAGGCTGTTCACAATGGCCAGCGCATTGCTCGACGTGCAGCAAATGTCGGTGAGCGACTTCACCGCCGCCGACGTGTTGACGTACGACACCACCGTGTGGTGGGGGTGCGCCTCGACAAACTTTTTGAACGCGGTGTACTCGCACGACTCCGCCAGCGAGCAACTGGCGTTCACGTCGGGCAGCAGCACCTTCTTTGTGGGGGCAAGAATTTTCACGGTTTCGCCCATGAAGTGCACGCCGCACACCACCACCACCTCGCTCGTTAGCCTTGTGGCCTCGTAGGCCAGCGCAAGGCTATCGCCCACGCAGTCGGCAAGGCGCTGCACCTGCGGAGCCGTGTAGTAGTGCGCCAGCACGGCAACACGCTTCTCCTGCTTCAGGCGCCTAATTTCATCAACCAATTGTGCTTCTTCCATATTTTTGACCCTGAAGGTACGAAAAATAACGCTTACCCCGCCATTCCCTTGCAAAGCTTTTTGTCAACAGCATTAATATTCATTATAGAGATTTTTAATTTTAGAAATAACCCCATGAATATAATTATAGGCTGTTAGCAATGTCGATACATTTTTCCCAAAAGCCTTGCAAAATTCAAAATAAACAATTTAGTAACAGGTAATCAACCATCATCCCACCACCATCGCCTAAAAATCAAGCGAATACCGCCATAGCCTAAAGCAGCCACTGCGGTGCAATGTTAGTAAAAATATGCTTGTCGGCAAGGCCACGGGCGTGAAAAAACTGTTTATTTAGGCGAAATTAGTTTTAATAACCGAATTTGGTGGTTTGGAAAAGTTTTATACGGGGGCAGGCAACGTTAAAAGCAAGCGGCTTGCCAAAAAAATGCTGCTAAGTAATGAACAGGTAGCTTACAGGTTTAAAACAGCCACGTGTCGGGTTACAAATTTGGCCATTAAAAAAGCGGCATTACAAAATGCCGCTAAACTCCCCGTAGTTATTAGGACATTCCGCCGAGTTTGGGAGGCGTCCACTCACGTGGGACAAAGCCGGAGGGAGGAGAAGCCAGAGAGACCGTGTCGCCGGTCAGCTCCAGCACAAAAAAACCTTTACTAAAAGCATAGTCGCGCACATCGGGGTCCAACACGCCGCAGGCCATTGCGCCCAGCACTGTTTTGCCTTTGACTTCGGCAGGCGGGTACTTCAAGAGCTTCTCCATGCGCTCAACGTGACGGTCAACTTCAATAAACCTGTTTAACGTGTTTTTTACCTCTACTGCCATTGCGTATTCGCCATTGGACAGCAAAATATCAACGTCCGTAAGCTTGTTGTCGCCATCGTAGATACCTACGCGCTGATAGGCACGCTTAAAGCCGTAGGGATACGCACCGAACTTCTCCCATAGCCGTGCGGCAAGCAGGGTCTCCATGATTTCGCCTATACGACCACTCAACCCGCCGAGGTTTTTGTTGAGATTTTCAATATCGCGTGCAACCTTGTCAAGCCGTGCATCTATTGCGGTGCCTCGTTTTTCGCTCTCCGCTTGCGCTTTTGCGCGCTCTGCGGCGTATCTTTCGCGCTCTGCGGTGTACCTTTTGCGCTCTGCGGCAACTTTTGCACGCTCTGCTTCGCGCTCTGCAATTTCTTTTGCATGTTGCAGCTCATATTCTTTTTGCAGCTGTGCCGTTTCCTTTAAGATTGCCCAAATGCTGTCCGGCGTGGCAAGGGCCGCTGAGTTTTGTGTTCCCATTTCCATAATACAATAAATTAAAAATTTCCACAAACTTACAACAAAATTTCCACTTCACAAAACAACCACAAGAAAGCGGCATTACAAATGCCGCTCAACGGCAGCAGCAGCGCTCCGAACATTCCGCCGAACGAGGGGTTGTTTTTTATGGTAGCGTACAGACACAACGGACGACGCCATCGTAAGAAGCATCAGAAGAATATTGTAAACCAGACTTACCATCAAACATATAGTAAGCGTTACCACCAGCAACCGTAGAACTCCAATAATTATGGTAATAATCACTCCCAAAACTTCCTTTAATTGAGCTGTAAATCGCATACAACTCACTTATGGTTGGCAATCTCCAATCCGTATAATTACCTACGGTAGAATTTGCACATAAAGAGTTGGCAGATGTCCAATTCGCATGATAATTTAATTCGTTCGTTTGCACTACAATGCCAGCAGTTGCAAGCACTACATAATCTGACGAAAATGGAGTAACACTCACCTCATTGCTGCTGTATGCCGTGCCCGCACTGTTGATAGCGTACGCCCGCACGTAGTAAGTC
Source organism: Prevotellaceae bacterium (assembly GCA_031290755.1). Taxonomy (GTDB): domain Bacteria; phylum Bacteroidota; class Bacteroidia; order Bacteroidales; family UBA932; genus JAITMY01. Next base: position 119 of record JAITMY010000062.1, on the reverse strand, counting down.
TGGTTGAGCGTTAAGCCCGTAACAGTAGCCGAGTAGGTTGCATTTTCCGTTACCGAAGCCGTTATTTTACTGATAGTGGTTTCCAACGTAGGCATAGGCGAGATGGCATAAACGAACCC
>JAITMY010000043.1 GCA_031290755.1 Prevotellaceae bacterium | reverse complement strand
GGCGTGGCGGTGCAAAAAGCACCGGCGGGCGCTGCTCTTCGGGCTGGGCTTCTACCTGATAGCCATCAGCCCCACGCTGCAAGTTGTCCCCGTGGGCACAATCATCGCCGCCGACCGCTACGCCTACCTGCCCTGCGCGGGGCTGTACTTCCTGCTGGCCTACGGCTACGGGCAGGCGCCGGCCAAGGCCAAGCGGTGGCTGGCGGCGGTAGCGCTGTGCGCCGCCTGCGCATTCTCCTACCGCACCTGCGGCCTGACGCGGATGTGGGGTAGCCGGCTGGCGCTCAGCGAGCAGCTCCTTAGCGCCTACCCCGACTACTCCGACGGCTACCTCCAAGCAGCAGAGGAGTACTGCCTTGCCGAGGACTACCCGCGGGCGCTGGGCTACGCGCTGCGGGGCACCCGCATCAAGCACAAGGCCATCACCATATTCATGCAGGCCGGCGTGTGCCTTGCCTACCTCAAGCAGCACGACAGGGCGCTGCGCTACCTCAACGTGGCCATTGCGATAGGAACGAAGCGCAACCCGGAGGCGTGGATGGCCAAGGCGCAGGTGTTTATGGCGATGCAGCAGCCCGACTCGGTGGCAGCCTGCCTCGGCCAGCTGAGCGATGCCGAGCTGGAGCAGGATACGACGCGGGCCTTCCGCGCCACTATCTGCGAAGCCTACGTTGCGCTTGAGCGCGACGACTACGCCGCCGTGCTGCGCGAGCTGGGCAAGGCCGAGGCGAGGCAGCCCCTGCAAGCGGCGTGGTACGAGTGGCGCTCCTTGGCCAAGTACGACCTTGGCGACCGCGAGGGGGCGCTGCGCGACCTGAGCGCCGCGCTACAGCTCAACCCCGGCGAGGCGAACCTCTACTTCAACCGCGCCGCCATGTACCTTGAGCTGCGCCGCCTGCCCGAGGCGCGGCAGGACTACCAAAGGCTGCTGGAGCTGGCGCCGCAGGAGCGCGAGCTGCCCGACGTGCAGGCGCTGGGGAGGCAGGTGGCGGGGGATTAGCATGCCGCTTTCTTTGTGTGTGTGTTTGGTGGGAAAGAAAGTTTTTCTAACTTTGCAGGAACCTTAAACTATTGCAAGTATGGAAACAGCAACAACGAGCAAGCTTAACCGCATCGTCAAAGAAATTGACGGGCTGGACTACGTAAGCCAGCTGGACATCTTGGTTTGCGTTACCAACAACCTGAAAAAAGGTGTTGCGGCCAAGCCTCGCCCTCGCCTTGTGGAGCTAAAGGGGTTGGGAAAGGAGCTGTGGGCAAAAACAAATGTGGATAGCTACATTGCTAACGAACGCGGCTCATGGGACTAGCTCAAGACTTTGCCAATAAAGTAGTCTTTCTGGATACCGCCCCTTTGATATACTACATCGAAGAAAATCCTCGCTATGAAAAGATACTGGGTGAGCTATTTGCTGCGCAGGAACGGTACAAGTACCAATTTCTATCCTCTGTCGTTACGCTGCTTGAGGTTATGGTGCTTCCGTTACGGCAAAAAGAAAAGGAGCTGGCAAAGGCCTATCAAACCATTTTGACCAATTCGCCGTCAATAACGCTCGTAGATGTAAATGTTGAGATTGCCAAGACCGCAGCAAGGCTGAGAGCCGACTACGCTTTGAAAACACCGGATGCCATTCAGCTGGCGGCAGCGGTATGCTACTCTGCCGATTACTTTCTAACCAACGACCACCATTTGAAAACCGTAAAAGAAGCCAACGTCATTACGTTAGATGACGTTTCATGCTTCTAACGGCATGTTCGCAAGTAGGGGCGGGGTTTGCCTGCCCCGCTACGCCTCCCCTCTCTAACCTCCCTCCCACTATCCCCTCCACCGCCTCGGCGATGCCGCGGTTGCTCGCTACGAGGATGCCCGCCACGCCGGCGCGGCGGGCGGTTTCGAGGTCGCTCTCGCGGTCGCCGATGAAGTAGGAGCGGGCGGGGTCGATGCCGAAGCGCGCCAGCGCCTTCTGCACCAGCAGGGGCTGGGGCTTGCGGCACAGGCAGCGCCCGTGGTCGGGGTGGTGCGGGCAGGCGTACACCTCGGCCAGCGCTACGCCGTGGGCGCTCAGGCGCTCGCGCAGGGCGTCGTGGAGCTGCTCCACGTCGCGCAGGGTGTAGGCGCCCCGCGCCACGCCGCTCTGGTTGGTGATGATGATGAGCAGGAAGCCCGCGTCGCGCAGCCGCCGCAGCGCCTCGCCGAGCTGCGGGGTGAGCACAAAGTCCGGTAGCCGGTGCACGTAGTAGCGCCCCTCGTCGCTGTTCACCACGCCGTCGCGGTCAAGAAAAACGGCCTTGCGCCGCTGCGGTGCTTCGCGCTCCATGCTTCATTCTCCTTATAGGTGGTCGAGCAGCTGGTCGGCCACGCGCCCCAGCAGGTAGGGGTCAGCGGCTACCGGGTAGAGCAGGCCGAAGAGGGCGCCGTAGAGGTGCGCCGCGTGGTTCACGCCGCTGCCGGGGCGGCGGCTCATGCGCGAGGAGTAGAGCAGGTAGAGCGGCCCGAAGACGGCGCAGGGGATGGGGATAAGGCCCATCAGGTAGAGCCTGCCCCAGGGCTGTAGGAGGATGTAGGCGAAGAGCACCGCGCTCACCGCGCCCGAGGCCCCCACCGCCGCGTACGCCGGGTCGCGCCGGCGCTTGGCGAGGGTGGTGAGCGTGGCCGCCGCCATGCCCCCGAAGTACAGCAGCAGGTAGTGCCCCCGCGGCAGCCCGGCCTGCGCAAAGAGGCGCTCGACGGCCTCGCCCAGCGAGTAGAGCACCAGCATGTTCACCGCCAGGTGCACGTAGCCGGCGTGGACAAAGCCGTGGGTGAGCACGCGGTACCACTCCTTATAGTAGGCCACGCGGTAGGGCGACAGCAGCAGGCGGTCGAAGAGGGCTGGCCGCCGCAGCGCCGCCACGGAGGTGCCCACGGTGAGCAGCACGATGGCTAAGGTGAGGGATATGGTAAAGGTCATGGTCGTCGTAGGTTAAGTTATCGTTGCTTGCGCTGGCCGCTGCCCTTACGGGCGGCGACAGCCTCGTGTTTCAGGTTGAAGCAGCCCCGTGTTTCAACCTGAAACAGCCCCGTGTTTCAACCTGAAACAGCCTCGTGTTTCAGACTGAAACAGCCTCGTGTTTCAGGTTGAAACAGCCCCGTGTTTCAGGCTGAAACAGCCTCGTGTTTCAGTCTGAAACCGCTACTGCACTGCCAGCACGTAGTCGAAGAGGCAGGTGCGCGGCTCCTTGAGCAGCGTGCTGCTGCCCGCGTACTGCGTGGTGAGGCTCAGCTTGTAGTCGCCGGGGTGCAGGGGGGTGGGCGCCACGAAGGTTACCCGCTTCGGCTCGTTGACCACCACGGCGGTGGGGGCGATGTGCACCACCTCGCCGCTGGCCTGGTGGGCGAGGCAGATGCCGTTGGCGGGGCTGTCGC
>JAITMY010000040.1 GCA_031290755.1 Prevotellaceae bacterium | reverse complement strand
GGGGGGGGGGGGGGGGCCGGCGGCGCAGCCTCAGCCCCCCTGTTCATACAGGCTACGCTCCGCCCCCCTCAATGGTCTTGATTGCCCCGTCGGGGAGGTACTCCATCTCCACCACCTTGAGGCTGCGGAGCCACGTTCTGCCGCCGGAGGGCACGCTGTCGTGGTGGAACAGGTACCACTTGCCCTTGAACTCTACGATGGCGTGGTGCGTAGTCCAGCCCACCACGGGGGTTAGCAGCACGCCCTGGTAGGTGAACGGGCCGTAGGGGCTGTCGCCGGTGGCGTAGCAGAGGTTGTGGGTGTCGCCGGTGGAGTAGGAGAAGTAGTACTTGCCGCGGTACTTGTGCACCCACGAGGCCTCGAAGAAGCGGCGCTGCGCGTCGCCGTGCGCCAGCGGCTTGCTGTCTTTGCCGAGGATAAGCACGGGGCGGGGCGCTTCGGCCAGCTGTAGCATGTTGTCCGCCAGCCGCGCCACGCGCGGGGGTAGGGCAGGCTCGCTGTCGGCGGGGAGGGCTGCGCTTTCGAGGGCTTTGTTGCCGTGGTAGCGTTGCAGCTGCCCGCCCCACAGGCCGCCGAAGTATAGGTAGTGCTCGCCGTTCTCCTCCAGCACGCAGGGGTCGATGCTGTAGGCGCCGCGCATGGGGTCGGGCTGCGGGGCGAAAGGCCCCTCGGGGCGGTCGGCAGTGGCCACGCCGATGCGGAAGATGTCGTTCTTGTCCTTCAGCGGGAAGTAGAGGTAGTACTTGCCGTGCTTGCGCGCCACGTCGCAGTCCCACAGCTGGCGGCCTGCCCAGGGGATGTCCTTCACGTGCAGCGCCACGCCGTGGTCGGTAACGGCGCCGTCAATGTTGTCCATCGACAGCACGTGGTAGTCGGCCATGTCGAAGTGGTCGCCGTTGTCGTTTTCGGGGATGCCGCTTTCGCGGTCGTGCGAGGGGTAGATGTAGAGCTTTCCGTCGAAGACGTGCACGGCGGGGTCGGCCATGTAGTCGTTGGGCACAAGGTAGCGAGCGGTTTTCATAGTGGTTGTTGGGTTTATAGGTTTATTTGCAAAGCTTCATCTTATCCAGCGCCACCACGCCCGCCTTGTGGCGCTTGCGGACAATCAGCTCCAGCCGGTTGGCGGAGGCCCACGGCGCGTTGAGCGCGAGGCGCAGCGTTTCGTAGGCCCCCTGCGTGTCGGGCAGGGCGATTGCGCCGAGCAGGCGCCCGTTGTCGGCGTTGCGCAGCTCGATGGCGCTGCCGGGCGCCGAGCAGGCCAGCGTGAGCTCCACCGCCTTCACCTCCGAGGCGCCTGCCTGCACGCGGTCAAAGGCAATCAGCCCGCCATCTTCAAAGGCGACGTCCTGATTGCGGTTGCCCGTGTTCTGCGCGGAGAGCCGCACTTCGCAGCGATACTGGTGGTCGAAGTACTCGGCTTCGATGCTCTGCTCGGCGCAGCTGCTGCGGTCGAAGAGCGGGCGGTGGCTTACGCGGAACCAGTCCACGTCCACGTATCCGCCCTGCTTTTCGGTAGCGTAGCTGAACAATCCGTAGCGGTTGCCGCAGAAGATGCTTAGCGCGTAGCCCATTTTGAATGCGCTGCCGATGGGGGCATACGCTTTGTCGTCCACGCTGTAGTAGAAGTGCGCCTTGTCGGAGATGCCGCTGACTTCGGCGCGGAGGTAGAGCACGGGGGCCTTGAGGGGCAGGGAGGCTTCCGCCTTTTCGTTGACGGCCACTTGCAGCTCGTAGCCGTTCTTCGACCGCAGCACGGCGAGCGTGGCGCAGGGGTCTTGCAGCAGCATCAGCCCTGCTTTGTCGCCCTGCTGCATCTTTGAGATGTCCAGCTTGGCAGTGGCCACGCTGTGGGGGCCAAATATCCGCTGGCACGCCGTGTTGCGGGCGTGCATGGCCGAGTCTGTCTTGCTTGCTGTGCGCAGGCGCAGCCAGCCCTTGCGCTCGGTCAGCGAGTATTTCGACTTGTCGGGGTTGTGGTTGAACTGCCACTGGGCGGCCAGCGCGGGCGCATCGAACTCGTCGGAGGTAGGGAACGCGGTGGCCTCCGAGCTTTGGATGGGCTTGCTGAGCCTGACGTTGCCGTCAAAGGGGTTGCCCAGCGCCGGCCAGTGGTCTGTCCACGTTACGGGAGTTAAGAACGGGAGGCGCCCCAGCCCCCCGTGGTCTTGAAAGATAATGCTCCAGTAGCTGCCGTCGGGCAGGTCTATCAGGCAAGCCTGATGCAGCACTTTTTCGGCGTAGCTCGCTTGGTCATTCATCACCACGCGCTCCTCAAAAGGGCCGGTCAGCGAGCGGGAGCGCAGGCAAACCTGATTGCCCCACGGCCCGCCGTAGGTGCAGAATATGTAGTAGTAGCTGCCGATGTGGTAGCAGTGGTTGCCCTCCAGCCCGCGGCGGTGCGCCGTGTAGATGGGCTGCTCCGCGGCTTTCACGTGCAGCCCGTCGGACGTTAGCTCGGTGAGCTTGATTTCGGTGTTGCCGTGAACGACGTACACGCGCCCGTCGGTATCCACAAACAGGCCGGGGTCGTACAAAAAAGCATCGAGCTTGTGCACAGCCCACGGGCCGCTTGCCTTGGGCGACGTGCACATGAACGAACCTTCGTCGAGCGTGGTGAAGAGCAGGTAGAATTGGTTGTTGAAGTAGCGGATGCTCGTGGCCCACTGCCCGCGCCCGTAGCGGTTGCCGCCGTCCATGTTGTAGTACGGATGCGCGTCGAACGCTTCGATAGCATTGGCGGCAATTGTCCAGCTGACCAAATCCGACGACTCCATAACCGTAACGCCGGGGAAGTAAAACATGCTGGTGGATACCATATAGTACTTGTCGCCGTTGCGGATAACATCGGGGTCGGGGAAGTCAGCCCAGAGGATGGGGTTGGTGAACGTCCCGTCGCCGTTGTCGGCAACCTGCGCCGTCAAAGGCAGCTCTACAAAAAGGGATAAAACGACGAGGTAGAGGCTTCTCATTGCAAAGCTATTGTTTTGCCGCCCTTACTATCTCCTCCACTACCGGCTTGGCTTGGTAGCTCCTGTCGAAGAGCAGCGCGTAGTCCGTGCGGTCGGGAATGGGGAAGCCGTTGCGCCACGAGTCGCGGTCGCTCACGCCCCACAGGGTTACGCGCGTTACCTTGTCCTGATGCTTCAGGAACAGCTTGAAGAAGTCCACGTAGCGGTTTTGGTGCACCAATGCCACAGCGGCGGGCAGGCTGTCCACGTATGGGTTTAGCTCCTGTTGAAAGTCGAAGTTAGCCGACACGTCGGCGCCGCTGAAGTTGTGCGGCGAGGGCAGCACCGTCAAATCCAGCTCGGTTACCATCACCTTAACGCCCAACGCTGAAAAGGCAAGCAGGCTTGCTTCAAATTGCTCTACCGACGGGAACTCCATTGTCAAATGCCCCTGCATACCTACGGCGTCTATCCGCAATCCCTTTCCCTGTATGGCTTTTACGACCTTCGCGATGCCCTCGCACTTGGCAGGGATGGCGGTGGAGTAGTCGTTGTAGTAGAGCTCCGCGTCGGGGTCGGCTTCGTGCGCAAACTGGAAGGCAAGCGGTATAAAGTCCTCGCCGATTATCTGGTAAAACTTGCTGGGGCGCCACGTGCCGTCGTCCATGATGGCTTCGTTCACCACGTCCCATCCCTTGATGCGCCCTTTGTAGCGCGACACCACGGTGGTAATGTGCGTGCGCATACGCTCTATCAGCACCTCGCGCGATACGTCGTTACCGTTTTTATCCACAAACAGCCACTGCGGCGCTTGCGAGTGCCACACTAAGCAATGCCCCGTTACCCACATCTTGTTGGCCTCGCCAAAGGCAACGTAGGCGTCGGCTTCGTCGAAAAAGAACCTGCCCTCTTCGGGTTGCAGGAACATGCTTTTCATGCAGTTCTCGGGCACAATGGCGTTGAAGTGCTGCCTCACCACCGCCACGCCCAGCGTGTCCGTTCCCTCAATGAGGGGGATATTCAGCGCCGTCCCGATTAAGAATTTCCCCGCCAAAGCGTCTTTCAATGTCGCGGGGGCGTGGGTGCAAGCCGTCAGCAGCACGCAGCCGACAGCAATAGTAATGGAGTTTTTCATAAGATAAATAGGATTTAGTTAGCTACGTTGATTTCTGTTTTCTATTTCTTTGCCGTACTCTACGAGCTGCGTATCCGTGAGGTTGTAGCGCCACACTATCAGCGCCAGCACGCCTACCAGCACCGCCGGCAGCGCGGCAAGCAGCAGCTTGATGCCGAACAGCGCCGTGGCGCTTTGCACGGGCATGTCGGCGTTGAAGCCGGTTAATGACAGCACGATGCCCGGCACAAAACCGCCCAGCGCAAGCCCGAACTTGAAGAAGAACCCGATAAGCGCGTTGGCAATGCCCGAAATCCGCTTGCCGCTTTGCCATTCGCCATACGTGATGGCTTCGGGGATGAGCGACCAGATAAACGCGCCCACCACGCCGAAGCCAATGGAGCGGATGAATTGGAAAATGAAAATGGTGATAACGTTCTCGGCTGGCACGATGAACAGCCCTGCAAACCCCACAAAGGCAATGGCCAGCGAGAGGTACAGCAGCCCTTTTTTGCCCAAGCGCTTGCGAAGCAGCGGCATGAACGGTAAAATAATCAGCGCGGGTATGGCCGAAATGACCATGAACGCGCCCACCAGCCCTTCGCTGCCCAGATTATACTTCACAAAATACGTTCCCGCCGAGTTGGTAATGGCCATCGTGGCAAACGCCGTGATGAACATAAACGACACTATGCGCAGCGGGCGGTTGCGCACCACCTCCGTAAACAGGTCGGTGAACTTCACCTTGCTTTGGTCTTCCTTGGACATCACCACGCGCTCTTTGGTGCCGGCAAACGAGAACAGCAGCGCCCCCAGCCCGATGATGCCGTAGAGCACGATAACCAGCAGCCACGCGCCGCTTGATGCGGGCGAACCCATTGTTTTGTTGGCGGCAAACAGTATCACAAGGGTAGGCACGCCGTAGGTAATGGCCACCTGCGCCACGTTCACCAGCCACATGCGCGTGGAGGTGAGCACGGTGATTTCGTGCTGGTCGCGCGTGAGGGCGGCATTCAGCGCACCGAACGGCACGTTGACCGTCGTATATACTATAGATAGGAGCACGTAGGTGGCGCAGGCGTACACCACCTTGCCGGTTTCGCTAAAGTCGGGAACAATGAAGCAGGCAATCATCAGCACGGTTAGCGGCGCGGCCATCAGCAGCATCCACCCGCGGTATTTGCCAAAGCGGGTAGTGTGCTTATCAATCAGCGCCCCCACGATGGGGTCCCAAATGGCATCGACAATACGCACGCCGAGGAACATGGCCGCTGCAATGGCGGGGTTCAGCCCGTACACATTGGTGTAGAAGAACAGCAAGTAGGTGGTAACGGTTTGGTAGATGATGTTCTGCGCCAAGTCGCCCGAGCCGAAGGCAATGCGTTCGCGCCACGATAGCTTGTAGAAGCCTTTGGCTTCTGCCTGAGTGCTGTTTTGTAAAGAGGTCATAGTTAGTACTTGTTAAGGCTTACTCACATCAAAAATTACGGCTGCAATATTAGCGCTATATTTTCAGCTGTGCAAGTAAAAATGTAACAAGCGCTTTCCTGTACGTTACATTTTGCGCTACTTGTACTCGTACAGCCGTATGTATTGAATGTTCCAGTCGCCCACTTCTATGCGCAGGTGCCGCCCTTGGTGGCTCTCATCCCCATTCATCCTGCATTCCGGCACCATCTTCCCATCCACGAATGAGACTTTGTCTATCGCCCCAATCCCTGTAGTCATCCCGTTATCGAGCGCGTTGGTGAAGGTTACGGCAACGCCGGTGCCGGCCACCAGAAACTCGTTGTCGGCAAGCTGCAACACCAGCACGCCTACCTCGGGCCATGTGCTGCCGTCTTTGGATTGCGCCGCCCAGCCGTAGGTGTAGAGATGCCGTCCCGTGAGGCGGTAGCGGCCTAAGGTTACGGTACGCTCCTTGTTGACCCCGTCGAACCAAAAACCGCAGCTGCTACCCTTGCCCTGAGCGGAAATAAGCAACGGCAGTATTTGCCGGAGGATGCCGAAGCTTTTGGCTATCGGCGAAGCCTGATGGTTGCCCGTATTTTCGATGGAGAACGGGCTAAACCCCATCGCGTCGTGCTCGCCGAAGGCGTAGAACACGCGGGCGGCGTTGTCGTCCGACAGCTTTATTTCGGGGATGAACAGCGGATTGCCGTCCACATGGTACTGCCCGCACCAGTCCGCAAAGCCAGGGTCGTAAATGTCTGGCGCAAGAAAATCTATCGACGGTGCTGCTGCACGCCACACATCCAACAGGTGAGCCAGCGGCCCCGCACTCGGATAGGCCCCCGGCTTGCGGCCCCGGCTGTTGAGCGCCGCGTTCAGGTACATCGGCAGCGCGTAAGCCTTTTTGCCCGCCTTGACAACCTCCTCCACGAACGCGCCGTAGTGCCACGCCATAAACAGCTCGTCGGTTTCCAGCCCTTCGCCAAACAGCTCCGTCCACGTGCCGGCGGTCTTGAAGCCGTTGCTGCCCCAGCGAACCAGCAGCTGCGGACGCAAGGTCTGCTTGTGGGCCGTCAGGTAGTCGGTCAATGGCTTGGGCACCGCCGAAGTGAACAGCGCGTTGGCCTCCTTGCAGTAGTCGCGGGCATCGGGAATCATACCAATTTCGTTTTCCACCTGCACCATCACCACCGTTTGTGCCTTGCCGTCCACCTTAGCGATGTGCGCCATCAGCGCGGCAAACGCGCGGCGGTCGGCTTCCACGTTGTTGGGCGAGAAGGCCGACATGATTTCCAGCGCTTGCCCCGATTTGGTAATGGCACGCGGATATTTTTTGTAATTCTCCTTCACCCACAGCGGCGCGTAGCACGACATGCTGTTTTTCCACGCGCCGAACCAGAGGAACACAATCTTCAAGTCGTGGGCGCGTGCCTTATCAATGGCCGCATCGATGCTGGCAAAGTCAAACTTGCCCTCCGTTGGCTCAATCAGCTCCCAGTAGGCGGGGGTGAGCACGGTGTTGAGGCCTGTTTGTTG
>JAITMY010000034.1 GCA_031290755.1 Prevotellaceae bacterium | reverse complement strand
CGGGCAGCTACGCATTTCCCGCGGGCATCCTTTAGCGCGTAACCTTCTCCAGCTTCTTCATTATGGAGAAGATGAACAGCGCGGAGAGCAGGCAGCAGGCAATGAGCACGCCCCACACCATCCACAGCTCCATCTTCCCTCCGTAAATAGAGCCTATGATAGAGGTGAGGTAGTTGCCCACGGCGGTGGCGGCAAACCAGCCGCCCATCATCATGCCCTTGTACTTTGGCGGCGCCACCTTCGACACAAACGAAATACCCATAGGGCTGAGCAGCAGCTCGGCAAAGGTGAGGGTGAGGTAGGTGCTCACGAGCCAGTTGGGGTGCACCAGCACGTCGCTCACGCCGCCGGTGTTGCCCAGCGTTGCCGGCGAGGCCAACCCCAGCGAGCCTATGGCAAGGATGCCAAAGCCTGCGGCGGCCACGAACATGCCCAGCCCTATTTTGCGCGGCGTGGACGGCTCCTTGCCCCTCTTGGCCAGCGCCGCGAAGATAGCCATCGAAACGGGGGTGAGCGCCACGACGAAGAAGGGGTTGAACTGCTGGAAGATTTGCGGATAGACCTGAACGGTGGCGTCCATTGCGCCGTACTTCACGGCCAGCGCAGCAAGGGCGGCGGCAAGTACGCCTCCCGAAACAGCCTTGCTCCGGGCTACCTTGGACTGCAAGAGGCTAAACAGCGCGTACACGGCTACGGCAATGAGCGTGAGGTTGAGCACGTCGAACCCTATGCGGCTCCAGCCCTCGACGAAGTTGGCGGTGTAGTCGCGGGCAAAGAAGGTCATCGTCAGCCCGTTTTGGTGGAAGGACATCCAGAAGAATATCACCACGGCAAACACCAGCACCAGCGCCACAATGCGCTCGCGGGTCTGCTTCTTCGTGAGCACCTCAGCGCCCGCGGCAGAGGTCTTGGCGGCCAGCTGCTTCGAGTTGTAGTCAACGTGCCGGTAGAGGCTGCGGGTGGCAAGGTAGATGGCCATTGACACCACGAGGGAGATGCAGGCCACGCCAAAGCCGTAGTTGTAGGCCTCGGACAGCCTGTCGATGTAGGCGTGGCTAAACGCGGTCAGGTCGGCAATGCCCGCGGGCTGCGCCGCGGCAAGGTTGGTCAGCTCCGCCGTGCCTTCGGGGGAGATGGAGCCGTTGAGAAATTGGTGCGCCAGCGCCGGAATTTTGGCGTTGTACAGCAGGCCAGCTTTGCCCAGAAAATAGTTCGTTACCTTGGTGGCCGCCGTGGGTGCAAACATGGCGCCAATGTTGATGGCCATGTAGAACAGGCTGAAGCCCGGGTCGCGCTGGCTTTTATACTGCGGCGCGTCGTAGAGGTTGCCCACCATGACTTGCAGGTTGCCCTTGAAAAGCCCCGTGCCGAGCGCAATCACGAACAGGGCGGCCACCATAGCCGACATAGACATGCCCGGAATGGCCAGCAAAATGTAGCCGAGGAACATCACCACGATGCCCACCGTTACGGTCTTTCCGTAGCCCCACCACCTGTCGGCAATGATGCCGCCCAGCAGGGGCAGGAAGTAAACCGCAGCCAGAAAGCCGCCAAAAATTTGTCCGGTTGCCGCTTCGGTAAGCCCGAACTTCGCCTGCAAAAACAGGGTGAAAATGGCCAGCATGGTGTAGTAGCCAAATCGCTCGCCAGTGTTGGCCAGCGCTAATGCGTACAGGCCTTTGGGTTGATTGTTGAACATAGCTTTGTGTGTTTTGGGTTTAGGTTAAAGGTGTTGAATAGCGTGGTAGAGCGAATCCCGCTCCACGGCAACAAGGTTTGACGCTTGCGCCATTTGGCGCAACTCGTCCACCGTCATGCGGGGGGATGTGTCCTCGGCGCCGGCCATGGCGTATATTTGGGTGCTGCTGTCGATGGTGCCGTCCATGTCGTCGGCGCCAAACGACAGCGCCAGCTGCGCCATATCCTTGCCGAACATAGGCCAGTACGCTTTGAGGTGTGGGATGTTATCCAGAAAGAGGCGGCAAATGGCCATGTTGCGCAGGTCTTCAGTGGCCGACACCTCGCCCACCTCCGACAGGCGGTTGTGCGCCTTGCGGTACTTGAGGGGGATGAATGCGTTGAAGCCCCCCGTTTCGTCCTGCAAGCTGCGCAGCCGCTGTAGGTGCTCCACGCGGTGCTCGGAAGTCTCCACGTGGCCGTCGAGCATCGTGGCGTTCGACGAAATCCCCTGCCGGTGCGCCTCCCTGTGCACCTCAAGCCAGTGCTCTGCGCTCAGCTTGTCGGGGCAGATGCGGGCACGGAGCGCCTCGCTCAAAATCTCCGCGCCGCCGCCGGGTATCGACTGTAGGCCACGCTGCCGGAGGCGGGTCAGCACCTCGGCCACCGCAATGCCGGCCTGCTGCGCCATGCGCCACAGCTCCTCGGCGGTGAACGCCTTGATGTGCACCGCGGGCAGAATATCCCGCACACCGCCCACCATGCCTTCGTAGAAGGGCAACGCCTTGTGGGGGTGTACGCCGCCCACGATGTGCACCTCGGTAATGTCCGACCCTACGTACCGGCGGGCGATGGCAAAAATATCGTCCAAGCTGAAATCCCAGCTGCCCTCCTCGCCTTCCTCGCGCCGGTACGAGCAAAAAAGGCAGTGGTTGGCGCAGATGTTCGTAGGCTCAATGTGCACGTTGCGGTTGAAGTAAACGTTCCTGCCGTTCAGTCGCTCGCGCACCGCGAAGGCCATTACGCCCAGCTCCGGCAGCGGGGCCGTGCGGTAGAGCGTAAGGCACTCGTCGGCGCTGAGGCGCTCACCGTGCAGAATTTTCTGTCGAATTGCTTCCACCGCTCAAGCTGCTACGACCTGCTGTAGCGCGGCTCGTCCGAAACGCTGAGCTTTTTACGCCCACGCGCACGGCGGGCGGCCAGCACGCGCCGACCGTTGGGGGTTGACATGCGCTCTCTGAAGCCATGCTTGTTTTTGCGCTTGCGCACCGAAGGTTGAAATGTCCTTTTCATCGTAATTCGTACTTATTGGTTAACGATTAAGTTATGTTTGCGAGGTGAAATAAAAAGTGCGCACCTCAAACGCGGGGCAAAGATAGCTTTTTTCCCAAAAAGAGCAAATCTTTTTCCTAAATTATCCTTTACTAAATGGGATTGACTTTGTTTTTTTCCTGCCGGGCGGCCTCCTGCGCCCAAAATCGGCACCACGCGCTTAGCCCGCACTCACCGCATTTTGGCCGGCGCGACAGGCACACGTAGCGCCCGTGGAGGATGAGCCAGTGGTGCGCAATGGGGCGCAGCGCCAGCGCAATGTGCTTCGTGAGCTGCCGCTCCACCTCCAGCGGCGTTTTGGCCGCTGGAGGCGCCAGCCCTACCCGCTTGGCCACGCGAAATACGTGCGTGTCAACCGCAATGGCCGGCTTGCCGTAGGCCACGCTGGCCACCACGTTGGCCGTTTTGCGCCCCACGCCGGGCAGCCGCTGTAGGGCGTCTATATCGTCGGGGACAAGGCCGCCGAAGTCGCGCACCAGCAGCTCGGCCATGCCCTTGAGGTGCTTCGCCTTGCTATTCGGGTACGAAATGGACTTGATGAGCGCGTAGAGGCTGCGCTCGTCGGCCTGCGCCATTGCCTGCGGCGTGGGGAAGGCCGCGAGCAGCGCGGGCGTTACCATGTTCACGCGCTTGTCGGTGCACTGCGCCGACAGCATCACGGCCACCAGCAGCTCATAAGGGCTGCCGTAGCGCAACTCGCTCTCGGCCACGGGGACGTTGGCCTCGAACCACGCTATGACGTGCCGGTAGCGGTCGGTAGTAAGCATTTTGCTTGTGTAGGGGGATTAACGTTAACGCTTCAACTTTTGGCCAGCTGCTCGTTGAAGTGCTGCTCTGTGGCGGCCCGCCAGCGCTGTAGCGGCGCCACGTCGCTGGGCTGCACGTAGCCGAGCGCCACGGCCTGCTCAATGAGCGCCGCGTAGCCCGACAGGGTGGTCAGCGCACAGCCGGCCTGCTCGAAGCTTTTTTGCGCCGCCGCAAAGCCGTAGCTGAAAATGGCCACCATGCCCAGCACCTCCGCGCCGGCTTCGCGCAGCGCCGCCACCGCGCTCAGGCTGCTGCCGCCGGTGGAAATCAAGTCCTCCACCACCACCACCCGCCTGCCGGGGGCCAGCTCGCCCTCAATCCGGTTCTGAAGGCCGTGCTCCTTGGCCTTGGCGCGGACATACACAAAGGGCAGCCCCAGCCGGTCGGCTACCAGCGCCCCGTGCGCAATGGCGCCCGTGGCCACGCCCGCAATGACCTCAGCATCGGAGTACTTGGCGCGAATCAGCGCAGCGAAGGCGCTGCACAGCTGCGACCGCACGGCGGGGTAGGCCAGCGCACGGCGGTTGTCGCAGTAAATGGGCGACTGCCAGCCCGAGGCCCACGTGAACGGCTGGGCAAGGCTAAGCTTGATGGCGTTGATTTGCAGGAGGCGCTGCGCTACCTGCTGGGCTGTTTCCATAGCGAAGAAAAAGTTTGAGGTACTACTAAAAATTATGGGCGGTAGGCTTCCGCCCGCGCTCAACAGGCGCAAAGGTAAAAAAATCTCACGGAAAAATTTGCATATATCAAAAACTTTTCTAACAATTTAATTACTTAACTATGCAACTTTATAACAAAGTGAAGTATATCCATAGCGAAGAAGCGCACAACATGATGGCGCCAAGCATTGTGGTGCCAATAGTTTTGGATGTATTAGCGCGCATTACGCCTCCGCTGACGTTGAAAAGCGTTGTTGATTTTGGATGCGGGCTGGGAACATGGCTAAAAGCGTTCAAAAACAATGGCGTAAACGAGGTGCTCGGGTTAGACGGTAAATGGTATAATCCTAAGCTGCTGTTTAAATACATCGACGAAAAAGAATTCCGATGTGTGGATTTGGAGCAGCCCATGAGAAAGATTTTACGGGTTCACTATGATTACAGCATAGAATATAAAGTTAAACCGTGAAAATACTTTTGACATTTGACGATGCGGTACTCCTGCTCGAGTGCCGCTTTTTTTGTGTTTTTTGGTGGGAAGAGAAAGTTTAGTATCTTCGTGGAGGAATTTACAACTAAAAACGCAAGTGATATGGAAGCAATACAGCTAAAACCAGAGAAAAATAAGCTTGTTAGGATGCTGCAAACATTGGACAGCGCTGATAAATTGGCAGCATACAGGTTTCTCAAGCAGTCGCTGTTTGAGGATATGAAAAACACGTTTAATGCCAGAAAATCAACTGGAATGTCAATGAAAGAAATTACAGCAGTAGTGGACGAAGTACGGCAAGAAATGTATGAGCAGGGAGAGCAGTATATATAAAATTGTCATCGACACCAACGTATGGATTTCTTTTTTGATTGGAAAAAGAATGCATCGCCTACTACAATGTATATTGGACGAACGAGTTATTGTTATCACTTGTAAAGCTCAAATGCTTGAGCTTTTGCGGGTAGTAGAAAAGCCCAAGATTAAAAAGTTGGTTTCCCCCCATCAAATAGCTGCTTTTCTCCATTTTTTGGAAGCTCACAC
>JAITMY010000118.1 GCA_031290755.1 Prevotellaceae bacterium | reverse complement strand
GCAGCAAAGTTGCCCACGCCCGCCATGCTGCCGGTTTGTCCCCAGCTCAGGCGCAGCTTCAGGTCGTTGATGTAGCTCTTGAGCGGGGCAAAAAACGCTTCGTTTGAAGCACGCCACGCAAGGGAGGCGGAAGGAAAGTAGCCATAGCGCGTTTCTTTGGCAAAGCGCGAAGAGCCGTCGCTGCGCAGGGAGGCATTGAAGATATAGCGGTTGTCCCAGTTCAGCGCTATGCGCCCAAAGTACGACTCCAGCGCGTAGCCCGTAAAGCTTACGGTGCCCGGGTAAATGTTCGCGCCTGCGGTGATAATATCGAAGCTCGACGACGGGTAAGCGCCGTTGGCGTAGTTTTCGCTGCGTGCGCCGAAGCGCTCGTACTCGTACTTCTCAAACGAATGCCCCGCCATTGCCGATGCCGTCAGCTTGTCCCACTCCACATCATACGAAAAGATATTGTCTATCACGTAGCGGGTGCTCAAATCCTTTTGCTGTGTGAGCGCCGACCAGCCATCGTTGTTTTTGCGGGCGTCGTGGCGGTCGGAGAGCTTCTTGGTTTCGTCATCAAAAATGCCGTAAAGGCTTAGCGATGGCGTATATTTGAACCCCTTGAACGGCGTTACGTCCACGCTGAACACACCCGACAGCTGGGTCTTTTGCTTTGTCCAATCCTCCTCGTTTATCAGCATCACAGGGTTGTGCCGTGTGAGCATGGTGCCGTTTGCCTTGTACGAAACGCCATCGTCCAAGTAGGGCGAATACCAAGGCTGCTCCTCGCGCGCGGTGCGCAACACCTTGAGGCTGGTGCTTTCCTCCTCCAGCACGTCTTGCTGGCTGAATGCACCGGCAAGGTTCAGGTTCAGCTTAAAGATGTCGTTGATTTGGTGCCCAAGCTTGGCACGTAGCGTGTTTTGGTTGTAGCTGCTTTTGAGCAGATAGCCTTCCTGATTGTTGTAGCCGTATGAGGCGTAGAACGTAGTCTTGTCGCCGCCGCCCGATATGCTTGCCGAGGCGTTTTGAGAGTAGGCAATATCGCGCGAAATCAAACCTACCCAATCGGTATTTTCCATCGTAGGCGGGGTGTAGAACTTGAGGTTGGTGCGCATCTGCACGTTGTAGTTATCCACCGCCGCCTGCATAGCAGTGGCGTACTCCGATGCGTTGGCCATAGTGATGTCCTGCGCAATTACGCCCAAGCCCGTGCGCCCCGACACGTTGATAACCGTTTTACCGCTCCGTCCCGATTTGGTGGTGATAAGAACAACGCCTGTGTTGGCACGCGAGCCATAAATGGCTGCCGCCGACGCATCCTTGAGCACCTCCATACTTTCAATATCGTTGGGGTTGATGTTGGGATACTTTTCGCTCGGTATGCCGTCCACCACGTACAGCGGGGCGCTGTTGCCGCTTATCGACCCCACGCCACGGATAATCACGTTGGGCACTGACCCCGGCATTCCCGACGAGGCGGAAATGCTTACGCCGGTAACGCGCCCCTGCAACATCTTCACGGGGTTGCTGTCGTTGCCTTGGTCGATGTTGTCCATCTTTACCTTGCTGATGGAGGTGGTCAGCAGCTTGCTCGATTGCGTGCCGTAGCCCACCACCACCACCTCATCAATGGCTTTGGCGTCTTCGCTCAAGGCTACCGCCACGTACACTCGCCCGTTCACCGGCACCTCCTGCTTGGCGTAGCCCATAAACGAAACCACCAGCTTGGCGTTGGCGTCCACGTCTGCCAGCGCAAAGCTGCCGTCCGTGCCGGTCATCACGCCCTTGGTGGTGCCCTTGACCTGCACCGTGGCGCCTACTATAGGTGTACCCTCGCTGTCCCTCACCACCCCCTTCAACTCGTTGGGCTTGGGGGCGGGCGGCGGAGATTTGCGAACCACAATGCTCTTGTCCTTGATGTCCCACGCCACGTCCTGCCCGCGCAGAATCTGCCTCACCGCCTCGCCCACGGGCTGGCTGCGCACGCTCACCGACACCCGCTTCTTGGTGTCCACATCGCCCGAGGCAAACACAAAGGAGTAGCCGTGCGTTTGGTTGAGCTGCTCCATTGCCTCCTTCACCGTAACGCTGTCGAGCGCCAGCGTTACGCTTTGCGCCTTGCCCCCAACGTGGAGGCATAGCAGTAGCAGGGCGCAGGATGCGCCGGTCTTTAGCCTGTTCATAGTCTATTGTTTAATTTAGTGGATTAACGCCGTAGCTTCAGCTCTATATTTTTACCCTCAATGCGGTACGCTACCTTGTTGGTAGATACTAATAAGTCCATCACCTGCTCTATGGTTTGCTCGCCCCGCACAAAGCTGCCGTAGAAGCGCATCGTGCTCAGCGAGTCGTGCGCCAGCCGGATGTGCACGTTGTAGCTGCGCTCAATAGCCTTTGCGATGTCGGGCAGCAGCTCTTCGTCAAAGAAGAGGTAGCCCTTAGTCCACTCCGACGTGTGCCGGGCTTGGATGTCGGCCACCCGCAGCCTGCCGCTCTCCTTGTGCAGCAGCGCCTGGCGGTTGGGCAGCAGCACCACCTTGTCGGCCTCGCTCAGGGCGCTGCTCACCTCTACCCTACCCTCGATGAGGCTCACCGCGGCCTCCGCGTCGTCGGCGTAGCTGCGCAGGTTGAACTTGGTGCCGAGCACTGCTACGCGCAGCTCGGCGGCCTGCACCACGAAGGGGAGCTTGGCGTTGTGCGCCACCTCAAAGTAGCCCTCGCCGCTGAGGGTTACGCGGCGGCTGCCCTGCCCGAAGCGCTGCGGGTAGCGCAGCGCCGAGCCTGCGTTGAGCCACACCGTGCTGCCGTCGGGCAGCTGCAGCTTGGTGCGCGAGCCTAAGGGCGCCTCCACCACCACCTCGGCAAGGGGGCTGCGGCGCTCGCCGCCCAGCAGGTAGCCCGTGAGCGTGAAGCCCAGCAGCAGCGCTGCCACCGCCGCCGCGCGGTATCACGCGCGCGGCGCCTGCCACAGGCGGCGGCCTGCGCTCGCCTTGCGCCCCAAAAAGCGCCGGTAGGCCTTGTCCTTGTCAAAGCGGGCGGCGTCTTCCGGCGACAAGCCCTGCGCAAGGCAGCCGGCCACCAGCTCGTCTATGTTCGTTGCAGGTTTCATGTTCATTGGTTCTACGTATATGACAATCGAGAGGGGGGGTGCGGGTAGTCAGGGGGAGAAATAAATTCACCCTGCCCCACCCCCCAACCCCCTAAGGGGGGGGTGGGGGCGCCGCTACAGGTACCCGTCCAGCGCCCTGCGCAGCGCCGCCAGCGCGTTTTTGATGTGGTACTTCACGGTGTTGACCGAGATGTGCAGCGCGGCGGCGATTTCCTCGTGCTGCTGCTGCTCAACGCGGCTGCGCCGAAACACCTCCCGGCACTCGGCGGGCAGCCGCGCAACGGCGAGCTGCACCTCGCGCTCCAGCTCGCCCGCAAGGAGGCGCGCCAGCGGCTCGTCGCGGGCGTCGGCCAGCCACTGCGGCGCGGCCTCCTCTGGCTCGGCGGCGGACAGCGGCACCTCGCGCCGCGCCCGCTCGGCCTTCAGGTGGTTCAGGCAGCGGTTGCGCACCGCCCCGCCAAGGTAGCTGCGCAGCGAGGTGGTGATGGCGAGGGTTTCCCTGATTTCGTAGAGGTGGAAGATGGCGTCGTCCACAACGGCCTGCGCCAAGAAGTCGTCGTGCAGCATGGCCGCCGCCAGCTTGCACAGCAAAGCGTAGTGGGCATCGTAGATATATCGGTACCCGCGGTTGTCGCCCTGCCGCAGCAGCGCAATGATTTCTTGCTCCTTATCATCCATTAGGTGCGAGGCATAAGTTTTACGTTAGCGCAGCGCCAAAGGTAGCGCAAAAAGCTTGCCAATAGCTGCCCCCCCGCAAATATTTCAGCTGCGGTGTAGGAGTTTCAAAAACTTTTCCCTACCTTTGCGGCGCTGGCAGCAAGCGTTGCCGCAAAAGTTTTTCTTATTGTTTCACGCTAATACCTTACTACTATGTTAGAGTATAACCTGATTGAGAACCTGCTGACCGCTACGCCCGACGACCACGCGGCGCAGGTGGTGAACGTCCGCTCGTACAGCGACGAGCAAATCGCAGAGCACATGCTCAAGTCCGGCGCCGGGCTTACCAAGAGCGACATCCTGTCGGTGCTGCAAGCGTACGGCGAGGCCGTGTGCGCCCTCATCGCCGAGGGCAACGCGGTGGACACCGCGCTGTTCGTGGCCCGCCCCAGCATTGCGGGCGTGTTCGCCGGCGCGAACGACAGCTACGACCCCGCGCGGCACCACATCAAGCAAAACCTGCACGCGGGCGTTGCCATTCGCAGCGCCATAGCCAAAATCCAGCCGCACAAGGTGCGCGTGCTCGAGCCTGTGCCCCTGATTACGCAGGTGCGGGACGCGGTGAGCGGCTCGGTGAACGACCACCTGACGCTCGACTCCGTGGCCGAGCTCAGCGGAAGCCGCCTCAAGCTCATCGCCAGCGACGCCGCCAACGGCGTGTTCCTCGTGGGCGCCGCCGGCGAGGTAAAGCTCTCCACCGTGGTGAGCAACAAGCCCACCCAGCTCATTGTCATGGTGCCCGCCTCGGTAACCCGGGGCGAGTACCACCTCGAAGTGCGCAGCACGTGGTCGGGCAACGCAAAGCCCGCGCTGACGCTCAAAGTAGGGCGCTTCCACAGGCCTATCACGGTCGCTGCCTCCGCTTAGGGAGCCTCGAGCCAAGGCTCTACGGACGCAAGAACCTTGGTTCTACGGACACAAGAACCTTGGTTCTACGGACGCAAGAACCTTGGTTCTACGG
>JAITMY010000090.1 GCA_031290755.1 Prevotellaceae bacterium | reverse complement strand
GGTAGGCCTCCTTAATCTTTTCGAGGTAAGGCGCAATTTTTTGCATGTCGGTCGTGGCCTTCGACCCCAAGAATAGGCTGAAAATAGAATTTAGTATGCTCATAGCGGTTTATTATGGTGTAAAAAGTCTAAAAAACAATTTCATCACATTCCCAGCGCGGCCTGCACCTCGGCAAACATCTGCTCGTTGGAAAATCCTTGTATGTCGATAGCCTTTGAGCGGCAAAACGCCACGCAGGTGCCGCAGCCTTGGCACAGCCCCGGGTTTATTTTCGCCACCGTTTTAATCACGCTGCCTGCCCTGTCCTTGATTTCCTCGCGCCCTATGGCCTGATAGGGGCAGGCCGTTTCGCACATGAAGCAGCCCACGCAGGTCGAAAACTCCGGCGGCGCCGTGCGGTTCACCACGGCCACCAGCGGCTCGCGGGTCAGCTCGCTGCTGGAGAACAGCCCGATAACCTTCGAGGCTGCGCCCGAGGCCATGCCTACGGTTTCGGGGATGTCCTTCGGCGCTTGGCACGCGCCGCACAGGTAGATGCCCGCCGTGTTGGTCTCCACCGGCTTCAGCTTGGGGTGCGCCTCGGCAAAAAACTTGTAGGCGTCGTAGGATACGTGCATTTTCTGCGCCAGCGCCTCGGAGCCTTGGCTGGCAACGCCCGCGGTGGCCAGCACCACCATGTCGGCCTCCACCTCAACGCTGGTGCCGCCCCGCAGGGTGTCGGCCCCGCACACCACCAGCTTGCCGTTCTTCTCGTACACCCGCGCCACGCGCCCGCGAACGTAGTTGGCGCCGTCCTCCTCAATGGCGCGGCGGACAAACTCCTCGTAGCTTTTTCCGGCGGCGCGAATGTCCATGTAAAACACGTAGGATTCGCCGCCGTGCACCTTGTGCTGGTAGAGCATGGCGTGCTTGGCGGTGTACATGCAGCAGATTTTCGAGCAGTAGGGGATGCCCTTGGCCGGGTCGCGCGAGCCGGCGCAGGCAATGAACACCACCTTCCGCGGCGTTGCCCCGTCGGAGGGGCGGCGGATTTCGCCCAGCGTGGGGCCGGAGGCCGAGGCCAGCCGCTCGAACTGTAGGCCGGTAATCACATCCTTGTACTTGCCGTAGCCGTACTCGGGGAAGAAGTCGGGTTGCAGCACGTCGAAGCCCGTGGCCAGCACCACCGCGCCGATGTCTTCGGTAATCAGCTCGTCCTCTTTGTCAAACTGGATGGCGCCCGTGGGGCATATCCGCTCGCAGGCCTTGCACTTCCCCTTTTGGTAGTAGAGGCAGGTGGCCTTGTCGATGACCGGCTTGTTGGGCACCGCCTGCGGAAACGGCGTGTAGATGGCTGTGCGCAGGCCGAGGCCGGCGTTAAACTCGCTGGGGATTTTGCGCGATGCGCACTTGGCCGAGCAGGCGCCGCAGCCGGTGCAGGCCTTTTGGTCAACGCTTTTCGCCTTCAGGCGGATGGTGGCCTTGAAGCTGCCGATGGAGCCTTCGAGCTTCTCCAGCTCCGCGTAGGTGTGCAGCGTGATGTTGGGGTTTTGCGCCACGTCCACCATGCGCGGCGTGAGGATGCACTGCGAGCAGTCGAGCGTGGGGAAGGTCTCCGAAAGCTGCGACATGTGCCCGCCAATGGACGGCTCTTTTTCCACCAGAATGACCTTGTGGCCGGCGTTGGCAATGTCCAGCGCGGCCTGAATGCCGGCAATGCCGCCGCCTATCACCAGCGCCTTTTTGGTGATGGGCACCTTGATGGCCTCCAGCGGCTTGTTGCGCCGCACCTTCTCCACCAGCATACGGACAAGGTCGGTGGCCTTTTCGGTGGTCGCCTCGCTCTTTTCGTGCACCCACGAGCAGTGCTCGCGCAGGTTGGTTATCTCGCACAGGTAGGGGTTCAGCCCTGCCTCGGCGCAGGCCTTGCGGAAGGTAGGCTCGTGCATGCGCGGCGAGCAGGCCGCCACCACCACCCCCGTCAGCCCCTTTTCCCGGATAGCCTCCTTGATGAGCGTCTGGCCGGGGTCAGAGCACATGTACTTGTAGTCGGTGCTTACCTCCACACCGTCCACCTTCGCCACCTCCGCCGCGACTTTCTCGCAGTCCACCGTGGCGCTAATGTTTTCACCACAATGGCAAACGAACACTCCTATCTTTGACATACCGCTCGGTTATAAGTTTTCGGGCAGCAAGCGCCGCCCCACAATTTCACAACATAGCCTTATAAGGCGGGGCAAAGATATATAATTTTCCTTACGGTTGTCTATTTTTTGTAGCGGCACCCCTGTTTTTGCGCTCCGAGGCAGTGAGGGTGCCTCATTCGGGGCAATGAGGCAGGGCGTGATTGAAAAAGATTTTTGCCAAAATGTTTGGCTGTGTAAAAACTTTGCGTATCTTTATGGCGAAGATTTATACAGAACGAATTGTTAAAGGCAGGAGGTCGGGTTCAAGTCCCGATACGTTCACGATAGTAGGTGCCGCTTCGGGCGCCGTACATTCACTGTTGACGGTAGGTGCAACCGGATTCGTGGGCTTGCCGTGCCAGAGCCACCTTTATTGGTGGCTTTTTTTGTATAGTATTCCACTTGCATCAATACAAATTATTTGTTCGAATTTTCTATATCCTTTTGCGCCAATTTTTTCTAATCCACTATACATAGAAAAGCCTCGCTCAAAATTTTGAATATCAAAGTTATTGTTAGGGAAAAATAAAGCTGCTATTTCAGTGCCGGGTTTACCCGCACAATGGTTCAATCCATTTTTTATATTGTTTGCCGTGGCTGTTTCTTTACCGGATATTTCAAACGACTTTCTGTTCCATGTTCCTTCGGTATGCCGTTTTAAGTATTCTCCCGTATTTTCTTTTTCCAAAATGACAGCATTACCGTTTTCGTAAGCAATTTTTTGGACGGTTTCTTCGTACCACCCTTTTTCAGGGTCAAAGTTATGGTTTATATGCGTAGCCATCAGCCCGCCTGTTTTGCTGTCAAACTTCACGTTGGTGTAGCTTGAGTCAGCTTTCAGGCGATTATACTCTTGCTCGTTAGCAAGTATGCGCTGTTGGGCAGAGGTGGGGCTGTCATTTTTGTAATTTCTTCCCGCAAAGGTACAAAATACTTCCCATTATCCCCACAAAAAAAGCGGCACCACAAAAGTGCCGCTTTGCTCCTCACTACTTTGAGCATTCCCGCCCAGCGGTGAGCCTCCTTTTACTTCTCTATGCTTTTCACTATCTCCCTCGCTATTTTTTCCACGCCGCCCACGTAACCCCCGCCGCCAAGCGCTACGCCGACATCCGCGCCACCGACCAGCGCTTCCTCGTGAACTTCGACAAGAGTTTTTTTTGGTAGAGAGGGCAGCTCGGTTGGGAACGTTCCTTTCCCCACGCGCAGGAAACGTTAAGGCAGCACCACGCGGAACCCGATGTTGTGGTAGTGGTGGCCGGGGCTGTAGCTGCGGTGGGTGGCGCGGCAGGCGGGGGCGGTGTTGTTCCAGCCTCCCCCGCGCAGTACGCGGTTGAAGCCCCGCGTGGGGCCTGTGGGGTCAACCTGCTCGTAGCCACTGTAGCTGCCAAACTTATCGCTGCACCACTCCCACACGTTTCCGCTCATGTCGTAAATGCCCAGCTCGTTTGGCTGCTTTGCTCCTACAGCGTGGGTGGCGCGGCCTGCGTTGTCGCTGTGCCACGCCACGTCGCCTACGGTGTTGCTGCCGCTGTACCTATACCTATAGCTTTTCGCGCCGCCCCGCGCTGCATACTCCCACTCGGCCTCAGTGGGCAGACGGTAGCTTTTTCCCGTTAGCTGGTTGAGCTTGGCAATGAACTGCTGCGCATCCTCCCAGCTTACGTTGTAGGCGGGGTAGCGGTCGCCCGTGCCGTAGGTGGGCGAGGGTGCGGCGTGCGGCCAGCTACCCATCACCGCCAGCCACTGCGCCTGCGTTACCTCGTGCTTGCTGATTTTGAAGCTGCTCAGCGCTACGCTGTGCGCAGGGTTTTCGTCGCTGAGGCAATCGCTTCCCAGCTCTATGGTGCAGCCCATGAGAAAGGTGCCGCCTTCTACCTGCACCATTTCCGGCTCGTAGGAGGGGCGTGCGGCCAGCGCAGGCAATGTAGCTGCGATCGCTGCTGCCGTGGCTACCGCTAAGAACATTTTTTTACTTTTCATACGTAGATAAAATTGTTTTGTTGTAGCTCTTGCTTACCGTGGTGCTGCTTGCTTGCTGCCTTTGCGTTCGTGTATTTCCGCCTTTAGCGCAAGGGCGGGCTGGAAGTCTGCGCGCAGCTGTAAAATTTGGTCAACCACGCGCAGCGCCGCGTCGGGGTTGTTGTCGCGGTAGTGCACGTTGGCGGTTATCCACAAGCCTGCTATTTCGCGCGAGTTGAGCTTTGTGATGGCGTTGGCGGCCACCATTGCTTCCGACAGGTTTCCTTGTGCGTAGTGCAGATTGGCAAGGTAGTTGAGCGCGGTGGTGTTCCCCCTGTTGAAGCCTACCCAGCGCTTTGCCAGCAGCATTGCGGAGTCTTGCATTTGCACCTGCCAGTAAATGTTTATCAAATCTTCCAGCGCTTGCTCGTTGTGTTCGTCGTAGCCCAACGCTTTGTTGAGGTGCCCAATAGCTTCGCCGACTTTGCTCTCTTTCATGGCCTCGTGGCCGTAAAAGTCCGACCGGTCTTCGCGCTTAAGCACAATGCCGATGGGCACTCCGTCGGCCTTCACCGTGTAAACGGTGTTCTTGGGCGGGAACGTTTTTGCGTTGCGCAGTATTTCGGGGATGATGCCGGTAACGGCAAACGCGGCGTAGTCCCAATTACTGTTTCCGCGCTCGTGCCAACGCACGAAGCCTACCGAAAAATCGGCCGTGTCGTGGCGGAAAAAGTACTGCACCGATGCCGTATGCCAAGAGACCACGCGGGTTTTGCGCGTGCTGTCGGGCGCACCGTTCCGCTCCACGTCGCGCTTAATCCACTCCGACAGCTCGCGCGTCGTGTGGTAGTAGTAGTCCATTTCGTAGCGGCCAAATGCACCCTTTGTGCCGCCCACAAAGCAGTTGAAGTAGGTGTACTCGTAGGGGTGGTTTTGCGCGATGAAGGTAACTGGGGGCAGCAGCAAAACGAACGGCAGCGCGGTGAGCGCGATTTTCACGTAGCGCTTTTTGGCGAAGCCTACTATTGCGTTGAAGCCAAGCCCTGCCGCCACCGTCAGCATCGGGTAGGCGAACAGCGAGTGCCGCCAGCCCCCGTAAACGTTGGCGTTGGTGTACGCAATCCAAAAAACGGGAAAGATGAACGCAATGTAAACGATGGCCGTTGTGAAGAGGTTTTTCTTTTTCAGCCCGCCGGCAAAGAGGTAGGCCACCATCCCGATTATGACGGCTATGGGAATGGTGATGAGCATGTACTTTGGCGTGTAGTACCACGGCAGCCCGTCCGACCACTGCATTCGCCCTTCGAATATTTGGCGGAGCGCTATAGGGAACTTAGACATTTGGGCAAACGCCTCCATTGGGTTTTTGAGGGGCTGCTGCAAGGCATACGGCCACAGTATCAGCCCAAGAAAGTAGCCCGCCACGCAAATGGTAATGCCGTAGAGCAGCAGGCGGCGAAAGCAGAGGCGGGTAGCGGCGCGGTGCTGCTGCTTGTTTTTGGTGGCGCCTTTGGTGGCGAGGTGCTCTTTTACCAAAAAAAGAAAGGAGAAGAGGCCAAAGAAGCCAAATAGAATAAGCCCACCGATGCGAACGCTGATGGACAACGCAATGGCCGCCACCAGCCACGCCACAGCGCTGGCTTTGACCTTGGGGAATTGGCGGAAAAACATCAGCATAAAGTAGAGCGCCATGATGACCGATGCGGCAAAAGGTATGTCTTTGGGGTTGTTGAACGAGTGCCCCAAAAAGCGCGGCGACGCCACCAGCAGCGCCATTGCCATTAGCCCCGCTCGCCAGCCTGCAAGGCGCACGGCTGTTAGCCCCGCAAACAGCACGCACAGCCAGCCGAACAGGGCGTTGAAAATGTGGCGGGTGGTGTGGATGTTGTCGATGCCAAAGGTTTGGTTCACAAAGGCGGTTATCACGTCAAAGGACGATCCGTAGTACTTCAGGTTTTGAAAGGTGAAGCAGCTCGAATCTTGCCCTAACGTGCGATACCAGCTGACCACGTGGTCGCCCTGCGGGATTTGAAACCCGTCCTCGTCACCGGAGTTGCCGGCAGGGAGGCTTAGCAGGGGCATGGCCAGCAGCAGCGCCGCGGCGACTGCGATGAATGCGTTTTTGTAGGAGAAATATTTTTTCATGGCTGTATGAATTATGAGCGTTGTATTTGCTTCTTGTAATGCCAATATACTTTGAAAAGGCTGATGGGCTGGCGCAGTATTTCGCGCCAGCCCAGCTTGGAGCCGCGTATGTCGCGCCACTCGGAGAGGGGGAACTCGTATATGTTGAGTACCGCTGCGCGGTGGCCGTAGGCAATGGCAATGCGGGCAAACAGCTCTATGTCGAAAAGCCACCGGCTCACAAAGGGCGCGGCGAAGATGACGGCGGCAACGTCGGCGCGGATGACCTTAGCGCCGCACTGCGTGTCGTACACCGGCATGTGCAGAATGGTGGCGACGGCAGTGGCAAACATTCGCCCCAAAAAGAAGCGGACAAACCGGCGCTCAACGTTGCCCCCCAACCGCCTGATGCGCGTGGCCGCTACCATGAAGTAGCCTTTGGAGGCCTGCAAGTCCGCCATCATCAGCAAATCGGCAAGTGGAGCGGCCATGTCGGCATCGTAGAAGGCAACGGCGGAGAGGCTTGGCTGGGTGCGCAGCAGGTGCAGCACGCCTTGCCGCACGGCCTCGGCCTTGCCAACGTTGCGGGGCAGGGCAAGCACCTCAACGTTGGGGCACTGCGCCGCCAGACGGTGCAGCAGCGGCAGCGTGCTGTCGCTGCTGCCGTCGTTTACAAACAGGATGCAGACCTCTTCGTGCAGGTTGGCAAATGCAGCAAAGGCTTCGCTGCGGAGGCGCTGTTGCTCGTTGTAGCAGGGGATGATGATTGATAGCAGCATGGCCACTTTTATCCCTAAACGATACTAAACGTTACCACCTTCTGCCCCTTGTACGCGCCCTTGCCGTGAATGATGACCTCCGCCGTGCCCACGCGGTCGTTGTCCTTATACGTTAGCGTGAAGTCCTTGGCAAAGGTCAGCTCCAGCGCCTCGCCCTTGCTGTCGGTGTAGCGCACGGTGGGGATGGGCGTTACGGCCTTGCCGGCAAACGGCTGGTCGGCGATGCTGTCCACCGCGGCGTGGTGCAGGTCATGCTTGGCGTGGTGGTGGCTGTGCTCGTTGAAGTACCGCACCTCCTCGTTGAGCTGCCGCGCCAGCTCGCCGCATTTTTCTTCGCCGTGCAGGATGAGGTCGGTGTCAATGCAGGCGGTGATTTTGTGGTATGCTTCCTCAATTTGGCGGCGCACGTCGCGCAGGTTTTCCTGCGGGCGGTCGGCCAGCTCGGTGTTGCGCTGCGCGAAGAGCGACACGAACTCCGCCTCGGCGTTGGCCAGCTCCGCCACCCACTCCGCAACGTTCACCAGCCTTGTCTGCTGCACCAGCGGCCCTTGCAGGTCGGCCAGCAGCCGCTGCACCGCCGCGCTTTCCTCCTCGTAGGCCTTGGCCTTGATGTCGCCGAACGATTTCATGCGGTCGTGCAGCTCGCGGGCGGCCTCGGCCACGGCGGGGTCAAAGTGGTGCTGGGCCGACCTGATGGCCGCCTTAATCGCCGCAATGTCGCGGTCAACGCGGTGGTCAACATCCGCCAGCAGCTGGGTGAAGTTGCTGGCGCGGGCGGCGTCCACCAACTTTTGCTCCAGCGCCAGCAGCTGGGCGAAGGGTGCGCAGAGCATCTCCACCAGTGCCCGCGCGTCGGGAAACCTCTCCAGCAGGCTCCGAAACACCAGCAGAAACTCCAAGTGCGCCTCGTTGCGCAGGTAGCTGAAAATAATGGCTTTGATTTTCATGGTAAAATGTATTTTAAGGTTAGGATTTGGCGTGCAAAGCATCATCTGGCACGTCGGAAAACCCGCCGCCAATGTGCGGGAAGGTTTCCGGCGCGTCGGAAAGCCCGCCGCAATAGTGCGGGAAGGTTTCCGGCGCGTCGGAAAGTCCGCCGCAGTAGTGCGGGAAGGTTTCCGGCATGTCGGAAAGTCCGCCGCAGTAGTGCGGGAAGGTTTCCGGCGTGTCGGAAAGTCTGCCGCAGTAGTGCGGGAACAAATCCGGCGCGTCGGAAAGTCCGCCGCAGTAGTGCGGGAACAAATCCGGCGCGTCGGAAAGCCTGCCGCCAATGTGCGGCGGGCTTATACGGGCGTACGCAAGCCTGCCGCAAGGCTGCGGCACTGCAAAAGAACACTTATAAGTATTAAAAAATGTTACATGGGGGGGGGCAAAATTCACTATAGCCCTTTGTGGTGCTGGGCTACAGAAGATATCGCAAATGTTAAAATTATTCATCCTAATTATATTTGTTTGGCAAATGACCAAAATTGAACGCGCGAAGGTAGCGAAAGTTTTTGATTTACCAAATTATTGAAAAAGATTTTTTCGGAAATTCCCGCCCAGCGGCGAGCACCCTTCTACTTCTCTATGCTTTTCACTATCTCCCTCGCTATTTTCTCCACGCCGCTATCGTAGGCCTTGCGGCCAGCGCGGTCGTAGTCGGTGCTGCCGCCCTTCAGGTCGGTGAAGCTGTTGCCGTAAAGCTCCCTGCCCGACTTGCGCTCCACCAGCGAAACGACGGCGTCCAAAAAGGCCATGTAAATGCCGCTCAGCTCGCTGCCGCGGCGGGTGGAGGCCTCGATGCGCAGCAGCCAGTCGGCCTCCGCGCGGTCGGCGGTGAAGCTGCAACCGTGCTTCGACAGCTCGGCCTTGAGCTTCGGCGCTAAGAGGTGAACCGGCTCCCCAAAGTTCGTTTCCGCGCTCTCCACATACACATAGACCGCCTGCTGTAGCCGCGCAAGCAGGTGGGTGGCCTCGCTGCGCAGCGCCTCTGCTTTCGCCTGCTGCAAGCTTTCGCTGTCGGCGGAGGCGATGGCCGAGAGCAAGCCCTGCGCGTAGCGCACCTGCTCTAACAGAGGCAGCGCCCCCTCGCACTGCTTGCGGGCCTTGGCCTTTTCGCCGCCTTGCTCCAGCTGCGCGGCGGTGCGCAAGGCGCCCTCGGCCTGCGCTACCAACATGCTGATGCTGGCCTTGTAGTAGCCCGCCAGCTCGTGCTTGTTGACGTAGGCGAAGGCGTAAACGGTGCTCTGGGGGCTGTCGAAGTAGGTGTCGGTTTTTACGCCCACAACCTCTGCGTCAGACGAGGTGTGCACCGCCGCGTCATACGACGACACTATCTGCTCCCTGCCGCCCGCCTGCAAGCTGTGGTCGCCGGCGCGGATTTCGCTCTCGATTTTCAGGCGGATGCCCTCCGACAGCTTCCTTTTCGCCTCGGCCTGCAAGTGGTTTTTCAGCTCGCTGAGGTCGGCGCTGGAGGCAAGGCGCTCGGAGGCAAAGCCGGTGATAAACGTGCTGCCGGGGTAAACCAGCTCGCGCTCCGCCCTGTCCAACCAATCGGGAGGCGCCTCCTGCCCCGCGAGCGCAAGAGAGGCCAGCGCGAAGGATACGCCTAAAAGAAGCGGCCTCATTACTCCTCCTGCGAAGCCCTAAAATCCTCCTTAGCCTTCTTCATCTCGTCCAAAAACTGGCGCTCGGCAAAGTCGATGGCCAGCTTCTTTTCGTCCGAGATTTTTTTGACGATGCCCGCCACCGCGCTTTCGTCCATCTCCACGCACACAAACACCTCCACCTGCCCGGTGGCCGCCACGTCGTAGGCGTTGGTGCAGATGACGCGCGTGCCGGTGAGCAGCTTGTCCACGTAGGCCTGCTGCACCTCGCTGGCCTTGCCGACCTCGCCGGCGGCAGCGCCCGCGGTGTGCTGCTGGTTGAAGCTCCGGATAAACCCGTTGATTTGCACCGTGAGCTGCCGCGCCAGCTTGGTGCGGGCGTCCAGCTCGGCAAGGTTGGTGGCAAACGACTCCTTGGCCGAGCTGCCCGTGCCCCACGAGCGCCACGCCGTAGCGTCTTTCTCCAAGGCCTTCAGCTGGCACTCGTCCTTCACCCTCTTGGTTTTTCCGGGCGCAACGCCGGCGACCTCCTTACTCCCTCCGCAGCCGCTTAGCGTTACGCCTGCGATGATGGCCGCGATGGCCACGATTGTTGTTTTTGTTTTCATGGTTTTTATTGTTTAATGGTTAGAAAGTATATACCAACCCCAGCCCGTGCCTTGTTGGCGTAAGCTGTAGCGTTGCCTGTGTGGGATATTGCCGTGCGTTATATGTATCCACCGCATTGTTGATGGCACGCTTGGCGTTGATTTTCATGATACAACCTGTAACGCCAACGCACAATCCTATTCCTCCAAACACGAGTCCAAGCGTTCCAAGCGACCTATCTTCACCATTATCTAAATGATTATTAAAAATGACATTCGGTTTAGTAAGGAATACTACTCCTCCAATAAGGAATGCACAAGCCCCCGTAATTAGCATAATGTTGCCCGTTTTGTAGTTGGATACAATGCCGGCATTGGGCAAGATTTTGCGCACCTCATGCGGCGGTAGCTCGTTGCCGTTTATGTACAGGCGTGCGCCGTCTGACGAAAGCATACCGCTTGGCGTTTCGGGTTGCGCTCTTTTAGCAGGAGCCGCCGCCATCAGCGCACCAAACATTTCGCCCACCACCTTTTGGGTAA
>JAITMY010000030.1 GCA_031290755.1 Prevotellaceae bacterium | reverse complement strand
GCCATCAGCCCCGACGCCCGAAAGATTGCCCGCGCCCGCGAGGTTATGGAGTACCAGATGTCCACCCCGCAAAGCGACTACTGGTGGTGGGCCGACGGCTTGTATATGGTGATGCCCGTGATGTGCAAGCTGCACAAAATCACAAACGATCCGCTCTACCTGAGCAAGCTGCACGAATACTTCTCGTATGCCCGCAACCTGATGTACGACGCGGAAAGCGCCCTGTTCTATCGCGACGCCAAGTACCTCTACCCCGCGCACAAAACCGCCAACGGCGTTAAGGATTTCTGGGCGCGGGGCAACGGTTGGGTCTTTGCCGGGCTGGCAAAAGTGCTGCAACACTTGCCCGCCGACGATGCCCACCGCGCCGAGTACCTACAGGTGTTTCGCGCCATGGCGCAATCGCTGAAAGCCGCGCAGCAGCCCGAAGGCCACTGGACGCGCAGCCTCCTCGACGAAGCCCACGCAGGCGGCTACGAAACCAGCGGCACAGCGTTTTTTACCTACGGCTTCCTGTGGGGCGTTCGGCACGGCATCCTGCCCGAAGATGACTACGCCGCCACCATCAGCAAGGCATGGGGCTACCTTGCTCACACCGCCTTGCAGCCCGACGGCGCCGTGGGCTACGTGCAGCCCATTGGCGAAAGAGCCGACCAGCACCGCAACGTGGGCGCCACCACCACCGCCGACTTTGGCGTAGGCGCCTTCCTGCTGGCGGCCTCCGAAATGGCGCACTACGTGGACAAAAACCGAAGCAAGCTCGTGGAGGTGGGCGCCGGATACAGCCGCACCTCGGTGAACACCGCCGTGTTCCGCAACAATGCTCTGGTAACGCATCGCGACACGCAATTTGTCGCCTTCTACGATGCAGACCGCTACATCGTGCTGGGCAAGCGCAAGCAGGGCAGCAGCCAATGGCAGCTGCAACGCACGCAATACCAAGGCAACTGCGCCGATGCGCACAATATCATCAGCCTGATGGTGGACGGCGCAGGCTACCTGCATCTGGCATTCGACCACCACGGGCACCCCCTGCGCTACTGCCGCAGCCTTGCCCCAGGGTCGCTCGCGCTGGGCGACAAAGAGCCAATGACCGGCGACAACGAGGCGGATGTTACCTACCCCGAATTTTACCGCTTGGCGGACGGCGACCTGCTGTTTGCCTACCGCTCCGGCATTTCGGGGCGCGGCAATCTGGTGATGAACCGCTACGCTGTGCGCACCCGCCAGTGGGAACGCCTGCACAGCGTGCTCATCGACGGCGAAGGCGCACGCAACGCCTACTGGCAGCTGTGCACCGACGCGCGGGGCGCTATCCACCTCTCGTGGGTGTGGCGCGAAACGCCCGACGTGGCCACGAACCACGACCTCTGCTACGCCCGCTCCACCGACGGCGGCAAAACGTGGGAAAGCTCCAAAGGCGAGCGCTACCACCTGCCCATCACCGCAGCCAACGCCGAGTACGCTTGCCGCATCCCGCAGCGCAGCGAGCTGATAAACCAAACCAGCATGAGCGCCGACGCAGCCGGACACCCCTACATTGCCACCTACTGGCGCACCGCCGACAGCCAAATACCGCAGTACCGCTTGGTGTGGCACGACGGCACAGCGTGGCAGCAGCAGCAGGTGTCGCAGCGCAGCACCCCCTTCAGCTTGAGCGGCGCCGGCACCAAGATGATTCCCATTGCCCGTCCGCGCTTGGTCATCAAGCAGGAGGGCGGCGTTGGCAAAGCATTCTACATCTTCCGCGACGTGGAGCGCGGCAGCAAAGTGTCGCTGGCATACACCAACGACTTGGCCAGCGGCAAGTGGCAGTACACCGACCTGACCGACTTCCCCGTGGATGCGTGGGAGCCGAACTACGACACGGAGTGGTGGAAAACCCGACAGGAGCTGCACCTCTTTGTGCAGCGCACCGCCCAAGGCGACGGCGAAAAAACCGTTGATAAGGAGGCGCAAAGCGTGTACGTGCTTGAGGTGGCAACCGATAAATAAATACAGATGAACGGATTTGACATAGTTTTTGCGCTGCTCCTTGGCTACGCGGCCTACCAAGGGTTCAGGCAGGGGGTTATCAAGCAGGTGGTGGCGCTGCTGGCGCTGCTGCTGGGCGCCTACGCAGCCTTCAGGTTTTCGGGCGAGGTGGGCAAGTGGATGGCCAAGCTGGACATCGGCGCCTACGCCATCTCCATCATCGCCTTCACGCTCACCTTTGCCGTGGTGGTGCTGCTGGCCAACCTGCTGGGCAGCCTGCTCAAAAAGGCGGTGCACGTGGCCATGCTGGGCTGGCTCGACCGGCTGCTGGGCATGGTGCTCTCCGTGGCGAAAATGGCCATCATCATCAGCGTGGCGCTGCTCATCCTTGCGCAAGTGGATAAGGCCATGAGCCTCCTGCCGCAGGAGACAGTGCGCCGGTCGAAGCTCTACGCGCCCGCCGCCGCCATAGCGCCCGCCCTGCTGCCCTACCTCGACTTCGACAAGCTGGGCCAAACGCTGGACGACATCGAGCGTCGGGTAGAAAAAAGCATTAAGCACTTGTAGGCATGGCCGTGCTCCTCTGCATAGAAAGCTCAACCGACGTGTGCTCCGTAGCCATAGCGCGCGGCGGCGAGGTGGTGGCGCTCTGCGAAAGCGGCGGCACGCGCGACCACGCCGCGCTGTTGGCGCCCTTCGTGGCGCGTGCGCTCGCAGAGGCCGGCCTCGCGCCGCAGCAGCTCGACGCGGTGGCGGTGAGCCAGGGGCCGGGGTCGTACACCGGCCTGCGGATAGGCGTCAGCACGGCCAAGGGGCTGTGCTTCGGCCTCGGCAAGCCGCTCGTCGCGGTGGGCAGCCTGCACGCGCTGGCAGCCCTCGCCGTGCAGCCCGCCAGCCTGCACGCCGCCGAGCTGCTGTGCCCCATGACCGACGCGCGGCGCATGGAGGTGTACACCGCCCTATTCGACGCCCACGGCGCACCGCTGGCCGAGGCAACGGCGCAGGTGGTGGGCGAGGGCAGCTTTGATGACGCGCTGCGCCACCGCCGCGTAGCGTTCTTTGGCAGCGGCGCCGCCAAGTGCCGCGGGGTGATAGCCAGCCCCAACGCTGTCTTCTTAGACGTGCCGGTGTCGGCCTCCGGCATGGCAGCGCTGGCCGAGCAGCGCTGCCGCGAGCAGCGCTTTGAGGACGTGGCCTACTTCACGCCCTTCTACCTGAAAGACTTTGTGGCCATCGCCTCAACAAAAAGAATGTTTTAACCTAATATACAAGCAACGCATTTTGGTATCACTAAGCAACCTCGAAGTATCGTTCAACGGCACCTTCCTCTTTGACGGCGTAACCTTCATGGTCAACCCCCGCGACCGCATCGGGCTGGTGGGCAAGAACGGCGCGGGCAAGTCCACCCTGCTGAAAATCGTGGTGGGGCAGCAGGCGCCCAGCGGCGGGCAGGTGGCAGTGCCCGACGGGATAGAGGTGGGCTACCTGCCGCAAATTATGAAGGTGCCCGACGGGCGCACGGTGCTCAACGAGGCGCTCACCGCCTTTGCCCACCTGCAAGCGCTGGAGCAAAAGCTCGAGCACATCACCGCCGAGCTGGGCGCCCGCACCGACTACGAGAGCGCCGCCTACACCAAGCTCATCGAGCAGCTGGGCGACCTCAACGACCGCTACCACCTGCTGGGCGGCGACAACCGCGAGGGAGAAGCCGAAAAAGCCCTGCTGGGGCTGGGCTTTAAGCGCACGGACTTTGCCCGCCCCACGAGCGAGTTCAGCGGCGGGTGGCGCATGCGCATCGAGCTGGCCAAAATCCTGCTACAGCACCCCGACCTCCTGCTGCTCGACGAGCCAACCAACCACCTCGACATCGAGAGCATCCAGTGGCTCGAAGACTACCTCAAGGACTACGCGGGCGCCCTCATCCTCATTTCGCACGACCGCGCCTTCCTCGACGCCGTAACCAACCGCACCATAGAGCTGCTGCTGGGCAAGGCCTACGACTACAGCGTGCCCTACTCCAAGTACGTGGCGCTGCGCCGCGAGCGCCGCGAGCAGCAGCTTGCGGCCTACCGCAACCAGCAGAAGGCCATCGGAAAAACCGAGGAGTTCATCGAGCGCTTTCGCTACAAGGCCAGCAAGTCAAACCAAGTGCAGAGCCGCGTGAAGCAGCTCGAAAAGCTTGACCGCATTGAGGTGGACGACGAGGACACCGCCGCGCTCAACATCAAGTTCCCGCCGGCGCCGCGCTCGGGCAACGTGGTGTACGTGGCCAAAGAGGTGCAAAAGCGCTTCGACGAGCATGTCGTCTTTTCGGGCGCCAACATCTCGGTAGAGCGCGGCGAGCGCATCGCCTTCGTGGGGCGCAACGGCGAGGGAAAAACCACCATGAGCCGCATCATCACCGGCCACCTGCCCTGCGAGCAGGGCGAATCGACCGTGGGGCACAACGTCAACATCGGCTACTACGCGCAGAACCAAGACGACCTGATGAACGGCGACTTCACCGTATATGACACGCTGGAGCGCGTGGCCACCGGCGACATCCGCGCCCGCCTGCGCGACATCCTCGGCGCCTTCCTCTTTCGCGGCGAAGACGTCGATAAAAAGGTGCGCGTGCTCAGCGGCGGCGAGCGCTCGCGCCTCGCCATGGCAAGGCTCATGCTGGAACCCTACAACCTGCTGGTGCTCGACGAGCCAACCAACCACATGGACATGCGCTCGAAGGACATCCTGAAAAGCGCCCTGCTGAAGTACGACGGCACGCTCATCGTGGTGTCGCACGACCGCGAGTTCCTCGACGGCCTTGTGGATAAGGTGTACGAATTTCGCGACGGCAAGGTGAAGGAGCACCTCGGCTCCATCTGGGAGTTCCTCCAGCGGCGCAAATTAGAAAGTATGCGGGCGCTGGAGGCGCAAGCCGCCACGCCCAAGGCCGAAAAAGCGCCCCCCCCCCCCCCCCCGCGTTAGTGGGCCGCCGGCAGCGCGCCCACCCCCCCCCCCCCCCCCCCCCCCCCCCCCAACCAA
>JAITMY010000189.1 GCA_031290755.1 Prevotellaceae bacterium | reverse complement strand
TCGTAGCCTTTAGGGGTATTCAAGCCGGTGCCTACGGCGGTGCCCCCCAAGGCGATTTCGCCAAGGTGCGCCAGCGTATTTTTTATGGCGCGTAGCGCGTGGTCAAGCTGCGCCACGTAGCCCGATAACTCCTGCCCCAAGGTAAGCGGCGTTGCATCCATAAGGTGGGTACGCCCGATTTTTACCACGCTCATAAGCGCCTCGCTCTTCTTTTGCAGCGTGTCGCGCAACTTTTCAACCCCCGGAATGGTAGTGCCTACCACCATCTTATAGGCTGCAACGTGCATTGCTGTAGGGTACGTATCGTTGCTTGACTGCGACTTATTTACATCATCGTTAGGATGTATGGCCGACTTGCCCTCTCCCAGCTTGCCGCCGTTCAGCACGTGGGCGCGGTTGGAAACAACCTCGTTCACGTTCATGTTGCTTTGCGTACCCGAACCGGTCTGCCAAATTACAAGTGGAAACTGGTCGTCCAACTTATTCGCAAGAATTTCGTCGCACACCTTAGCAATTAAGTCCCTTTTTTCGGCAGGCAGCACGCCAAGGTCGCAGTTGGCGTAAGCAGCAGCCTTTTTGAGGTAGGCAAACGCCTCAATGATTTCCTTAGGCATGGAGGCCGCCGGCCCTATTTTGAAATTATTACGCGAACGCTCGGTTTGGGCTCCCCAGTACTTGTCTGCGGGAACCTTTACCTCACCCATCGTGTCTTTTTCAATACGAAACTCCATTTTACCTGTCAAAATTTATATTGTATAGTCAATCATTCTTCTTTCTTCAACCACCTTGCGCACAAGCGATGCTCCTATGGCCTTGTGCAGCGGGTGCTCAATGTAGCTGTTTAAGTCTTCGCGGCTATTGAACGTAGCGCAGAGCACTACGTCTGCGCTGCTGTCGCTTTTTGAGAAATCAGTACCCACCTCCAGCGCAATCAAGCCCGGTATTTTCCCGTTAAGCGCCTCCAATTCCACCTTTAGCAGCTGCACGTTGTGCGCCTTATCACTGCCAAGTGCCTCATTTTTAAGGCGCCACATAACTATATGCTTTACCATAAGCGAAAATTGATACGGTGACAAAGGTAGTAAAAATTCGGCACACGCAACGCTTTTATTACTATTCTACTCATTTTTTAATATTTTAAACTCCGTCCGACGGTTTTGTGCCCGTCCTGCCGAAGTGGAGTTGTCCGCCA
This sequence comes from Prevotellaceae bacterium, assembly GCA_031290755.1. Classification (GTDB taxonomy): domain Bacteria; phylum Bacteroidota; class Bacteroidia; order Bacteroidales; family UBA932; genus JAITMY01. Next base: position 5,810 of record JAITMY010000189.1, on the reverse strand, counting down.
ACGGGAATTCGCTACCGTAGCCTACGTAGGTTAGCCGCGCAGCGCTTATGCCCTTTAGCGTAAGGTAGTCCACCACCGATTTAGCTCTTGCCTCTGAAAGATGCTGATTAAACGCGGTTTGCCCTACGTTATCCGTGTAGCCGGATATTTCGATGCTTAGCTTAGGCAACCCATTGAGCAAATCTACCACACGGTTAAGCTCCGAGATGGACTCGTCGGTCAGCATGGCCTTCCCTGTTTCAAAAAAGATGTTGCGGAGCGCGACCTTTGCCCCCACGTCCGGCTTGCTGAGCTTAATATCTTTTTCCAACTCCTGATAGCCTACGCTGCTGCGGATGTCAATGTTTTCGGAGTAGAACAGGTAGCCGTCTGCCCTAACGAAAATGCCATAGTTTTTACCTGATGGCAATGACACCATGTAGCGCCCTGTCAGCGAGTTGGTTTCAAACGAAGCCACCGACACGTTCAGCTCGTTGTCGTAAATTTCGATGATGGCCTGAATGGGGGTCTCCGTGCTGGCGTCCTTCACGGCGCCTTTGAGCAGCGTGAGCGCCATAGCGTTCACTTGCACCTTCTCTGCCACGGCAATTTCGCTTAGTGGCTTTTGCATGTAGGCAATCAGCTTATCCTCTGAGGCCGTAAGGGTTTGCTTTGGCTCCACAAAGGTAATCTGGTAAATATCCTGCCAGCCCGACCCGCCGCTACGGAATGACGAAAAGTAGGCGTGGCGTCCACTTGCCGACAGCACAAAAAAGTTATCGTTATCGGGGGTGTTGATGGGGTAGCCAATGTTTACCGGCGTGCCCCACCTGCCATCTTTCAAGTCGGAGCGGAAAATATCAAAGCCTCCCATAGTGTTGTGGCCGTTGGAGCTAAAAAAGAGGGTTTTGCCGTTAGGGTGGGCAAATACTGCAACTTCTTCTTCTTCAGAATCTATCGGGGCGCCCATAGGCCGCGCCGGAGTCCAATTGCCGGTAGCATCTTTTCGAGAGTAGTAGATGTGGTGCTTTTTGGGGGCGTTGGGGTTATTGGAGTTTGGGCGGTTGCTGATGAAAAACAAGGTGCGCCCGTCGGGAGACAGCGAGGCGTTGCTTTCGTGCGCCGGAGAGTTAATGGCTCTCCCCAGCGACTTTTTAGGCCCCCAGCTGTCGCCAACCCGCATAGAGTAACCCAAGTCTCCCCCATTTTCATCCAAATAGACGAACAGCATCTGGCCATCGGGGGAAATACCGGCTACGGCGCTGTTCCCCGCCTTGTTGATGGTCGCGCCAAGGTTGGCCGGTGGGGTCCACTGCCCTCCTTTCAGGCGGTTGGTTTCGTAAATGTTTTCGCTATAGTCGCCCTCTACAGGGCTTGAGTAGTCATTCGCGCGCGTGGAGGTAAAGTACAGGCTTGATGCATCGGCGTTGATAACCGGCGAGTAGTCCATATAAGAGGAGTTGACCACCGCGCCCAAGTTGCTTATCACCACGCTCACCGGGTCAGCCACCAGCTCTTTAGCAACTTTGCACTCGGCAATCTTTTTGTCGAAGTAGCGCAGATTTTCCTCGTAGGCCTTGTCGTTGGGGTTTAAGTTCGCCTTACACGCATCGAAGCATTGTATCGCCTCGTCCAGCTGGTAGGTGTGATGGTAGGCCCCCCCCAACTTTTTGACCGCTACGCTCATTGCCGGCGAGGCGAGGGAGGCTGCTTTTTGGTAAAAGGGTATCGCTTTGCTCTTCTCCGGAGAGTTTAGGTAGCAGTCGCCAATCATAATGTTCAGGTTAGCGTTGTTGGGGTTAAAGTCGTTCGCTTTTAGCAGGTAGGGTAAGGACTCCAAGCCACGTACCCCCTTGCCGCTTTCGTACAACTTCGTGCCCTGCTCCAGCATTTTTTGCGCCGCTTGCAACTCCGCCTTCTTGTCCGGAAATGAGGCCGCGTCGAACTCTACGTTAGGCAGCACACGCTGCTCCTGAGCGCACAGCGCCAAGGCCAACGTGAAAGCAACTATAGACGACAAACCTTTTTTCATTACTCCTCATTTACAATTTAACTCGTGGACAAGCATACATAATAATAACAAGTGGCGAAGGTAGTAAAAATTTGAACGCAGGCAAGTTTTATATCAATGGGGGCAGTTTTATTTATCAACAAGTTTTTAACTAAAAGACCATCCTCACCTCCACGCTGCCGCTGTGCACCACTTTGCCCACGGGCAGCTTTCGGCCTGCGTACAGCAGGTTCAGCTCAAAACCCTTGCCCAGCAAGCGCTTAAAGGCTGTGCCCCACGTAAAGTTTCGTCCGGCGCCGTAGCCTTGCAGCATTTCGTAGCCCACAATGCCGCCGCTTTCGCCGGCGAAGGCGGTGGACACGAAGCCCACGCTGCCGGTGAGCACCCCCTTTTGCGGGAAGTTGTAGGTGCCCTCCAGCTGCGCGTCGTGCAAGTCGGCCAGCTCGCCGCCGGTGCGGTTCTCCTTCATAGAGAGCTTGTAGGAGGCGCTCACGCGCAGATGCATCAGCGGGGTGAGCTCGCAGGCGCCGCCGAGCACGTGCTGCAACAGGGCGTAGCCCGCGCCGACCTGCGCATACTGCGCCCCGTAGTCCTTTGCCTCGCGCTGAACGCCGGCGCGGAGCATGACCACGCTCGTCAGGCGCTGCTCGGCGTTTAGGCTGACAAGGTTATTCTGCCGAATTTCGAAGCCGTTCACAAGCAGGCTCTTTGCCCTGTTGCTTTGCCAGCCCAGCTCCACCTTGGTGCGCGCACTGGGCGAGAGGTAGCTGAGCGTGTTGACCACCGCGCTGCTCTGGCTGAGCACGGCGGTGTCGCCAAGCGGCTCGCTGAAAAAAGGGTTGGCGTTGCTGGCAAAGCTGCTGCGCAAGTTCTTATGCGCGTTGCTGAACGAAAAAGTGTTGCTGAGCCGCGACAGGAAGCCAAGCAGCCCGCTTTGCTTCCCAATAATCATGGCCGGCAGCAGGCTGAGCTGGAAGGCGAACTTGCCGGTGTAGGCCTGCACGTACTCGCGCGAGGGCAGCGCCACGCGGATGTACAAGGCCTCGTCGCGAAACGCGGCCACCTCAAACTCGTTCAGCTCCTTCACGCCGTTGCCGTTGTAGTCGTGCCACGCATAAATGCCCTGCGCGGTGCCGACCTCCACGTATATGAAATCCTGCTTAGGTTCCATGCCGGCGCCCAGCTCGTACAGCGTGGAGGCGCTGACAAAGCCGTTCGCAAAGGTGCCCGAAAGCTCCTCGCGCCCCAGCAGCATGTTCTCCGGCGCGGCGGTGTCCGCAGCGTAGCGGATGTTGCGGTAGGTAACGGTAAGCTTGTTGCGCACGGTTTTGCCGTTCTGCTCGCCGGTGAGGCCTACCTCGCGCGTTTGCATGTGGGCTTGCAGCACGCTACCCTGCGGCGAAAAGTCCATGCGGTAGCGGGTGAACAGGCCAGCCGAGTGCTTGGCGCTATCCGTGCGAAGAAAAAACTCCGCCAGGTAGAAGGCCGCGCTGTAGTTTGCCCGGCTCACCAGCACGTGGTCAACAAGGATGAGGTTGCGCTCCAGCTCGCCACGCAGCCCAGCGGTGAGCGCCCAAAAGCCCTGCGCCACCTCTGCCTTAGCCCGCAGCTGCTGCGAGGTGCGGTCGCGCTGCGAGGTGCGCAAAAAGCTGCCGTTGGCAAAGCTTGCAAAGCGGCGGTAGCGCAGCCAGACATCGGCCTGTAGCAGGCCGCCCAGCATGGCCGAGTAGGAGGTGTCGAGGGGGCTAAGCGCCGCATCGGTGCTGCCCACGCTGAGGGCGGTGAAGGTGGTGCCGGCGCCAAACCTGTCGGCGTGGCGGTAGCCGAGGCCCACGGCAAGCTGCCGGAAATCCCTGCCCAGCAGCTCGCCGTCAATGTTCCAATCGTCCTCAAATTCGGAGCCGACAAAGCGTTCGGGGGTAGCAAAGCTCTTGCCGAACAGCAGCGCCGACGAGCTAAGCTTCAGCCGGTTTTGGTGCGGTAGCTCCCAGCCTGTTTCCCCCGCCACGCTGAGGCCGAAGCCTGTTTTAGCTGCATCGGGGGCGGCGGCAAACAGGTTGGCGCTGCTGCTGGACATGGCCGCGTTGAGGGCAAGGCCGCTGCCCGAATCTGCGCGAAAGGCGCCGCCAACGGTAAGCAGCAGCTGCCGCTTGGGGGCCACGAGGCGCCGCACAGGCTCGAAGCTGCCGCTGCCCGCGCCCACCCACGCATACACCCGCCCGTTGGCCGAGGAGCTGGCCAGCTTGTAGCTGCCGCCCGCCACCTCCGAAAAGCGCAGCCGGTAGCAGGCCACCGCAGGGTCGGCGGAGTACTCGTAAACGGTGAGCGGCGCCCCGTTGCTCACCGTATCCTTTTTGCGGTACAGGATTTCGCTGGCGCTCCACGCCACGCTGTCCACCGCAGGGGCTACTGCCCGCCAGTGCTGCGCTCCGGCGGCGGCCAGCTGCTGCACTTCCGCATCGGTCAAGTCATTGTCAAGGGGCTGGCTGCGCACATCACCCTCGTAGAAAGCGTTCAGGTAAAGGCTGCCCCTGCGCAGCCGCAGCGCATTGTGCAGGCCGGCAACGTAGCGGGTGTAGCTCTGCTCGCTGTACTCAAACTCCACCGTCAGGTGCACGTCGTGCGTAACCACAAAGCGGGGCATGAAGGTCAGCTCTGCCGTGGCGTAGCTGATGGTGTAGTCGGCGTCGCTGCCGCGCTCCAGCAGCCTGCCGTCGGCGTACACGCGCTCGCTGCCCGACAGCACCACGATGCTGCGCTCGCCCTCGGCGCCCGAAAGCTGGTACGGGCCTTGGCTGCCGTTGACAACCGCCAGCGTGCTGCGGGCAAACTTCCCCTTGCCCACCCCCGCCGACGCGCTCACGGTGTAGAGCGCATCCCCCTTTTTCTGCCGCGTGGAGAACGCCGCGCCAAGCGCCTTGCGGCTGTGCTTGCCAAAAAAGTCCTGCTCCTCGCGCAGCTCCACGTCGCCGGCAGACAGGGTGGACTGCTTGGTGAACACGCTGACGAACACCTTGTCGAACTCTTGCAGCGAGGCCGTGTTGCCCTCCGCGCTCACGGGCAGGCTTTTGTCGGAGATGGCGGCCACCATGCTCAGCTCGTCGGTCAGCTTGCCCGACAGCTGTAGCGACAGCTCGGAGGTGAGGGAGGTGCTGCTGCTGGTGCTCACGTTGAGGCCGCGCATGAGGCTGCCGCTGTGCTCAAGGCCGCTGCTGGCCAGCACGCCCTCGCGCTGGCGGGGGTAGGCGCGGGGCGCAAAGAGCGGGTTGCCCTCGCTCAGGATGGTGTCGCCGGAAAGGAACTGCTCCGGCGCCTTGCTGAAAACGGGCTTGGTCAGCAAAAAGGGGAGCACGCAGTAGGTGGCGCTCAGCGCACCGCTCAGCGCACCGCCCCGCGGGAGGCCGGCAAGGGTGGCGCGGGCGTAGTCCACCTCGTAGAGCGAGTCGGGGACAAGGCGGCCCTGCGCGTCGCGCAGGGCGAGCGAGCCGGGGACAAGGCTTAGCGTGTCAAGCTGCACGGCAGCGCCCGTGGCCGTGGCCGTGATGGAGCGTGCGCGAAAGAGGCTTTGCGGCGCCCGCTCCGCCGCCGCGAGCGCAGGCAGCAGGCAAAATACGGCAAGCAGGGTGCGAAGGTGTGCCATACTGTTGCGCGGCGAAGGTGGCTAAAAATCAGTAATGGCAAGGTAGGCCTCTTGCAGCTTTTGGGCGAGCACGGCGTCGCTATACTCGGTGCGGGACAGGCGCAGGGCGTTTTCGCTGCACCGGCGCAGCAGCTCGCGGTCGGTGAGCAGGCGCTCAAGCGCCTCGGCCAGCGCGCTGCT
>JAITMY010000180.1 GCA_031290755.1 Prevotellaceae bacterium | reverse complement strand
CTACGCACACCATCGCCACAGCCAAGGTCAACAGGGTAGGGGCGAAGGTGCCCATGCCCAAGGACAGCGTAGGGGACAGCGGCGTGAGCGTTGTCTTCGCGCCGACCATTACGCTTACGGTTGCGAAGAGTCCGTCAACAACCAGCACCAATCAGGGCGATACGCTGAAATATACCATTAAGGTAACCAACACCAACGCCTTTGCGATGCCCAGCGTGACGGTGATAGATACCCTTGAGAGGAGGCTACTCCTATTAGACGTGCCCACCACCAGCAGCAATAGCGGGACGCTAACCTACTACAATGGCGGGGTGAGGGGGCTGGATACCTTTGACACCGTTAAGTGGATAACGCCGCCCATAGGCCCGGGAGCATACAAGGAGATGACCCTGTACGCCGAAGTGCTGGACACCACGACAGTAAATGATAAGATTAAGAACAGGGCCTACGCCTTCTCGCCCCCTGAATTTTACAGCGACGGCGCCTTTTCTACTTCCGTTGATGCTGTAGAGGCAGACGCCGGTGGAGGCAAGGATACGAGAATAGATAAGGCATGGTTTCCCTCCGCCGTTGCCACCCTTGACCCCGCTACCTGCTCCCGAATGCAAAGCGACACGGTGAGCGTATCGGTTGTAGTAATCAACAACTCTACGGACAACGGGGACGTTCAGACTTATGATGGAGGCTTTATCCTGCTTATTAACGGCGCGAAGCAGAATAACCCCGGCGACTTCTTAGAGCCATACCTTTATCAGTGTACGGGAAAAGGATCGGTTGCTGCCATATCCCCCGCTGTCGCTGGAGCCATTAAATGGCGCGTTAGTAATGCAGCCTTGCTGAAAGACAAATCGGATACAATAACGATACTCTTTCGTGTCAAGGCTAATCAGGGTACTGCGCTGAAAGTAAAATGCTTCGTTGACCGGTGCGCCGTAGCGACTGCGGATGCCCTTGATACGATATCGTCCCTCCTTACTCTCACCGTGATGAGTAACCCCATAGACCTCATCGTGGCGGCAACAACTAAGGGCACCCCAGACACCCTAAGCAAGCTGACCTCCCTCCCCGCCGAGCTGCGGTACGGCATTAAGGTTAGCGTGGCCGACAAACCGGTTAGCGACGTGGTGATTACGGACACCCTGCCCGAGGAGGTAAGCGTGAAGGAGATAATCAGGAACTACAGCAGCTTGAAGTACACCACCTCCACCACGGGTGACGGTAAGCGCACCATCATTGAATTTGAGCCGATACGTGAGCTAACCTCCCCCTTCGAGGCTACGCTGGTGGTGATGGCTACTAAGGAGGGGAAGTACGGGCACTCCGTGGGAGCCACCACCACGGACACCGAGGCCACCTTAGGAAACAACCACGCCACCGACACGATAAGGGTGGTGGCGCCGGTGGACTTGAAAGCCGCGGCGCTACTTCCCCAGCAAAACGGGAGTACTCTGACCGAGGCTTACGTGGGCGACGTGGTAACCTTCGTGCTCGTGGCGCAGCACGTTGAGGGTAACAGCTACTGCGAAGCAGCGAAGGACGTTCGGGTGGCTTTCACCGGCTGGAACAGCACAATTGAGCCGATGCCCGGTGAGCAGGTGAATGCTGTTGGCGGGGTTGCTACTATTGAGCGTACCAAAGCGGCAATTAGCTGTGGCACCCCATACGGTGATGTAAGCAGCGGCACCAACTACGCCGGCGCCGACACGGTTACGGTGAGGTTCCGCGTGGTGAAAACGGGCGCGGTAGCGCTTACCGCCACCATTTCCTGCGGCCAAGAGGACGCCACGAAAACCACGAACAACGCTACTTCTTTAAAAACAGCCACCACTCCTGACTTGACGGCGATAGTCAACCCTCACGATTTGAGGGTGAGCAGCTCCACCGATGAGAGCTGGGCTTTCAGCTCGCCGCCCAGCCCCATGCCGAACATTGAGTTTGAGGTGAAAAATTTTAACAGCGGCGGTACGCTGAGCTTTACCGAGTTGCTTGTTGAAGCTCGCTTCCCCAAGGCAATAAGCGGAATAATAGATGGGACTCTGTTCACCTGCCAGATGAATGGCGATGACTTGCCGAGTGATTGCAATCTGGTATCGGATGGAGATTCTACGAAGCTAAGCTGTCGCTTGTCGTCAACTACGGTGCTACCTGCCACATTGAACTCTGGTTTGACGTTTACCATATTGAACTATAAACTCCCCGTTGTCTCCACCGCCGTAGGCAGGTACGTAGGCAGGGCTACGGCGTCCCTCACCGGCGTTGCGACGCCCGACGTGAACGAGAACGACAACACCGCCCACCCCACCATTGAGCTGACGGAGGGCGTTAGCCTGAGGGTGGACTCGGTGAGGCTGGTAACGGCAGCTGCGGGCGGCACGGTAGTAGCGCCAGATGCGGCAGGCAAGCACAGCTACGAGCAGGGCGCCCCTATTTTCGTGCGCGTTTACCTGCATAACCTTAGCACCAGCGACAGTATTGCCCGCAACATCAGCGTAGCGATTGGCAGCACGAGCGGGTTTGGGGTGGTAAAAGGTTCAGGTTTGCTTCAAACGTTAGCAGTGGGGGGGAAAGAAACGGTAACGCTTGAGCTGAACGCCCGCGACCTCATCGGCGCGGCGGGGCGCAGCTTCCCCGTCACGGTTACGAACAACAGCCTCAAAGCCGACCCCTACCCGGTGATTGAGCGCGTGGCCCCCACGCTGTACGTAACGCCGGGCGCCGACGTGCAGCTAAGCGCCTCGGTGGCGTCGGCAATCGTTTACCACTCGCACCGCAGCTACACCCTCACGCTGAAGAACACAGGGAGCTACCGCTCGCAGGGGCTGGAGCTGAGCCACACCGTGCCCGAGCGCTTTACGGTGGACTCCATCGTGCGCAAGCTCCACGGCGTAAGGCTTGCGAGCACCGAAAAGTTGCCCTACAGCTACAGCGCGGCCACCCACCAGCTGCACTGGAGCATCGACTCGCTGGCGGCGAACGGCGGCGAAGCCGACGTTACCCTCTACGTGAACACGCTGCTGGGCAGCGACAGGAGCTACGAAACCTATATCCTCGCCAGCGCCCCCTGCACCAACGACAAGAATACGCTCGACAACAAGCTGGAGGCAGACTACGAGCACCATACGAATAGGGTGCAGGTAACCCGCAACCCCTACAGCCTCACGCTGACCAAGCAGGCGGGCAAGACCGCCTACGACAGCATTAGGGAGGTCGTTACGTTTACCCTCAAGCTAAAGAACACGGGCGACAGCGCGGCCTACCAGCTGCGGGTGTCCGACACCATCCCGCGCTCGCAGTGGAGGCTGACAGCGCTGCCTGCCGTGCGGCAAAAAGACACTCTGCTCACCAGCGGCAACCTGCAAACCCCCGCGGCGGATTTGACCTACATGACGTGGTGCATAGACACCCTGCCGGCGGGCGACTCGCTGAGCCTGACCCTCAGCGCCAAGGCTGTGGAGGCAGGCCGGCTAAAGAACGTAGCAAGTGTTACGCTGGCTACGTCGGATCCGAAATACCCACCGGGCTACAGCTTCGACGAAGATAACTTAGCGGACAACACCGACAGCGTAGGGGTGGACGTTCGCTCGAGCCAGAACGTAACCCTCACCATCAGCGTGAGCCGCTACCCCGCCCCCGTGCCCCCAACCCCCAGTCAGGATACCTTCATGCAGGGCGACACGCTGCTCATCGCCATCACGGTGAAGGGCACGAACGCCGGCGAAAAGGTGAAGGGCGTTAAGGTGGGCATTGACCCGCAGGACTTTTTCAGCAGCCTCCGCTACAGCCACTACAGCGTTGCCACCAGCAGCCAAGGGATGACGAGCACCTTCTACCCCGACAGCTTGCTGTGGAAGATAAGCACCCTGAGCGCCGACACCACCGGCAGGCTCATGCTGTGGGTGGTGGTGCACCCGCAGGCCATCGGCAGCTACCGCATCAACCTGAGCGCGGACACCCTGAGCAGCTACTACCCCAAGGTAAAGGCCTCCAAGTACACCACCATTGCCTTTAGGGACTGTCCGTTTGATGTTGGCGTGGAAAAAACGCTGCTATCAACGGGACACGCTGGTAACAAGCTTCACCCGGGCGAGCTGTTCGACTACCATATTAAGGTATCCAACCTGCGCAGCGTGCCGGTGGACAGCATCTTTGTGGCCGACACGCTGCCGAGCGGGGTTACCTACACCTTTGCTAACCCCAAGGTGGGTAGCGCTGCTCAGAAAACCACGCTCTCCGATGGGCGAACGCTGCTGACGTGGAAAAACATCCTTGAGGTATGGAGCATGGCCACGCTGCTCCCCAAGCAATCCATAGCGCTGGAGGTGAGCTGCAAGGCCACCGACTCCACCAAGCTCATCGGCTACGTCAACAAGGTCTTCATCGCCACCGGCGAGGTCGAGGCGGATATGGCGAACAACTACGGCAGCGCCACGGCGCAGGTGGTAGCGCCTGTTGACCTGACCTTTGAGGTGGAGCTGGCCAACCCGCAGGACACCGTGAGGAACGTAGGCGACTTGACTTTTCAGGTGAACTTGGTGCTTCGCAACAGCTCGGAGCTGCCGCTTAGCAAGCTCTCCATCCGCACCTCCCGCCTGCCGAAGCCGCTGGCGTGGGCGGGCAGCACCGACAACATAGGGGCGTGGAAGCACGCCGCCAATGGCGCCTCCACGTGGACGCAGGGCGCCACCCCCGTAGAGTCCGGAACCTTTACCCCCATCCACGTCAACTTCAAGGCGGTGGACACAGGCAAGGTGGCGTGGATAGACAGCCTGTTCTACGACGGCTTGTTCGTGGCGGCAGACACCCTGCGCATGAGGGTGAACAGCTCCGGCTACAACGTGAAGTTGACCAAAACGGCCACCAAGCGCGTGTTCTTTACTACTGACCCATCGCGCACGTTCACCTACGAAGTAGGCGTGGAGAACACAGGCAGCAGCACCGTTAGGTATATTTTTGTGAGCGACACCCTGCCCGGCAGCGTGCTTGATTTGGATGTGGAGCCGGGAAAGAGCATTGTCGCCCCGCTGCCGCTCAAGTCTGTAACCAGCGATATACAGCAATCGCGGAGGATTATAATCGCCGCCATTGATTCGCTTGTGGCGGGGCAGAAGGTGGCGCTCTCCATACCGTGTAGCTTCTCGGACTCCGCGCTGGTGGGGCTATACCTCAACAAGGCGTGGATTATCGGCAACACGCTACAGAATAACGTGTTTCCCGACAGCGTACTTTTCGACAACACCGACACGGCGCTGGTGGAGCTGCGCCACCCCATAAGCCTCAAGGCGAGCATGGGGCTTTACAGCTATCCCTACCAGCTGCTGCCTGCCGACTACGAGTTCAGGCAGGGGCTGTCCTTTGACGTGGGCACCACCATTGAGAACAACGGCAGCAGAGCCAACGACAGCATCATTCGCATCACCCGAAGTGCACCTTCCGTTACCTTGTTTGACAGCGTAGGCCCCAGCACGGGCAGCGTGCCGGATAGCATCTTTCCGGGTATGCTTGCCAAAGGAGCCAACGAGCGCGGGATAAAGTATTCGGTGAAGGCTATTGGCACGGGCAATTTCAGCTTCGACGTGGAGGCTACCACGATGTATAAGCCCGCCAAACCCTACCGAGGCGACTCGGTGATCACCATCAGGTCTGCCGACACGGTGCAGGGTAAGATTGCTTGGGGCGCCGACTTGGACGTGCGTATAGCCGTGCAGGCCGCCAAGTCCATTGACGACAGGCAGCGGGCCTACACCCTCTCCATGACCAACAAGGGGACATACCAAGCCGCGCCCGCTGAGCTGAAGCACTCGCTGCCGGCAGACCTGCGGATAGACTCCATCGAGGTGTACCGTCTTAATGGAACGCCATATATAAACCCTATGTCCAACAGGGCAATCATTACGCTGGAGGACAACTTCCCCATTAGCTTGACCACGCAGTCGGAAAAGCCGAAGCAGCTTTTGCGCTACGAAAACGGCGAGCTTACCTACAGCATAGACACTATGGGGGCCGACGCTACCCGCGCGGTGTCTGCCCTGCTGTACGTAACGGTGGTAAGCACGGCAGATACAACGCAAAGAATAGCGCTTACCGCCACCGCCACCGCCAACGGCAACGCAGCAGGCGACTACGACGTGGGCAACAACACCGACAGAGGGCTGCTGCTGGTTGCTCCCTACCCGTACAACGTGGGGGTAAGCATCTTGGTTTCCGACACGGCAAGCATCCTCAACACTGCCGCCGAGGACGAGGTGAAAAAGCAGCGGCAGCACACCGTTGTGGCCAAGAACAAGGGGCGCTACTCCGCCGACAGCATACACGTGAGCTACACCATTGGGAAGTCCGACCTGCTCATCGTGAGCGGCGGCGGTAGCGACGTAAGCGACGACAAGCTTTCGGCCAAGTGGGACATCCACCAGCTGAGCGGGGGCGCGGACACTACGTTCATCCTCACCGTGGGGCCGAGAGACCTCTCCGCAAAGGGCAACATCCTTAGCGTGGCGCATATTGATGTGCACGACGTGATTTTTAGGAGCAAAGAAGCAGACACGTCGGACAACACGGCAAGGGTCTATACCAAAATATTCTCGATGCTCGACACGTGGCGCTTCATGGAGGCCTTTTCGCCCAACGGCGACGGCAAGAACGACAAGTTTGTGATAAAAGAGCTGATGGACAAGCCCCAGTCCCTAACGCGCGTGGAGCTGATAATCTTCAACCGCTACGGCACCGAGGTTTACTACAAGGCAGACTACGACAACTCGTGGGACGGCGCGGGCTTGCCCGATGGCACGTACTTCTACCGGCTGACCCTCTTTTTCGAGGACGGCACCAGCGACGTGCGCGGCACGTTTATCACCATACGCAGGCAGCCATGGCGTTAATGAAAGGAATAACAAAGCGTTTGAATATGAATTGTAACTATATATGAACCACTGTAAGCTATATCGATTCTTGCCGTTGAGCGTTGCGCTGCTCGTCCTGCTGCTGCAAGGTGGGGTGGCGGCGTTTGCGGCTGAGTCCCGACTTGTTACCAAGGCGCGGGAGTACGAACTCTACGGCGACTACGCGAATGCGCTAAAGCTATACACCAAAGACAACGCCAAAAAAGCAAACTCCGTGGCTATGGAGAGCATTGCGCGCTGCTACATCATGCTGAACGACTACGCTAACGCCCGCGCTGTGTACGCAGAGCTGACCAAGATGGACAAGAAACCCAGAACGATGTACAACTACGCCCTTGTGCTGCTCAAAAACGGTAAGTACAGCGAGGCGCAGGCCATAGCCTCGAAAATCACGACGGGCGACACATCCCTCGTTCGGAACCTGCTCAAATCCTGCGATAGCACCATGCTTTGGATGGAGAACCCCACGCGGCACGTGGTTACTAACCTAAACCTCAACACCGCCTACGACGAGTGGGGGCCTACCATGCTTGGCCCCTACTCGTTCATGTTTTGCTCGGACAGGCCGATAGAGGCAGACCACGAGGCTGGCGGCGAGGCCGACGAAAAAGCGCCGTCGAAGGCATCTGCGAAGACACCCGCAAAGAAGAAACCTGCAAAGGAGCCAAAAGCCGGAAAAGAGCCAAAAGCCGGCAAAGCGCCAAAGAGCAGCGGGAAAACAGCAATGCCGACGGCGAAAGTAGCTACTCCGGTGGGCGTTCACCGAGGCGTACTCGTTGCCTCGGGCAGCAAGAACCGAAAAGTTGACTCCATCATAGACTGGAAGCAGCCCGTGAAGCTGCCCTACCCGTTTTTCGAGCCGAACACGCACGTAGGCCCCGTGGCCTTCGTAAAGGGCGACACCAACACGATATACTTCTCGAAAAACGACCTGAAAGGCTTCAAAAGAACAACGAAAATGGGGGGAGAATCCGTGAAGATGATAGTTGAAAACATGCAGCTGTACTCAATGACCAGAAACAAGCAGGGGCAGCGCGTAGTCGTGCCCTTCGCCTACAACAACCCAAGGTTCTCAATAATGCACCCCTGCCTGAGCAACGACGGGAACATGCTGTTCTTCGTGTCGGACATGCCGGGCGGGCTGGGCGGGCTGGACCTGTGGTACTGCGAGAAACCAAAAAACGGCACTACGTGGGGTAAGCCGGTGAACATGGGGGCGCCCATCAACACCAAGGGCAGCGAGGTGTGCCCCACGATGGGGCATGACGGTACGCTCTACTTTGCCTCCAACGGGCACGTGGGCATGGGCGGCTTCGACATCTACGCTACAACGCTCAAGGAGGGCAAAAAGGTGGAGTGGACAACCCCCCGCAACCTGCGCTTCCCCATCAACAGCAGCGCCGACGACTTTTTCTTTACCATCGACACGGTGCGCAACGTTGATGCCACAGCAGACAGCGTAGTGCATACCTCCTTAGACCAACGAGGCTACTTTTCGTCGAACAGGCCCGGCGGGCGCGGCGGCAACGACATCTACTCCTTCGTGCTGAGCGGCAGGGCGTCCACCAAGCTGATTAAGACAACCATTGAGGAGGTGCTGGATACCACCCCCGAGCCTCCGAAGGTGATTACGCGCGATACCATCCCTGTAGATACGGTGAAGGAGGAGCTACCCAAGACCACGGTGCTGCTCGCGGGCGCCATCGTTGACGATGCAACGAACCTGCCGGTAGCGCAGGCGAAAATCTGCGCCACGGAGGACGACAGCAAAACCTCCGAGTGCAAGCTCTGCGGCGAGGACGGCAAGTTCGCCTTCGACCTGAAGGACGGAATGGACTACACGGTTTCCGTGTTCAAGGAGCAATACCAGTCTGCCGACCCTATCCACAGCACGGCCAGCCCCTCGCTGAGCGACGACGCGCTGGAGATAAGGCTCAAGGCGCGGCAAAGCGCCGACATCCAGAGCGCCGAGGTGGTGATAGACCGCAGCAAGGCCTCGCAGCAGGGCGCCCAGCCAGAAAAGAAGCGCAGCCTGCGGCGCGAGTACCGCGTTCAGATTTTGGCCAACTGGAAGCAAACGGATTGGGAGTACTTCACGACCCTGCGCAGCTCCTACCCGCAGTTCGCCCCCACGCTGCAAAAAACAAGGCGGCACGGCGTTACGCGCTTCACCTACGGCTCGTTTACCGACCTGCGCGAGGCGCGGATGTACCTCAGCCGCTTCATCAAGCTCGGCTACACCGACGCCTTCATCACCGTGTTCGAGTACGACAAGCAGGTGGAGCAAATTTACATGAAAGGGGGGAGAGTTTACTAAATATTGAGCGCAGGCTCTTGCACGGTAAAAATAAATGATTACCTTTGCACCTGCGTAGAGCAAACATAGGGTACCATAGCCGAGTGGTTAGGCACTGGTCTGCAAAACCAGCTACAGCGGTTCGAATCCGCTTGGTACCTCAACTTTTCTGAGACTATTAGCACAGATTAAATCAGCACCCCCTGGCCTTCGCGCACCAGCTCGAAGGGTAGGGTAGTGCAGTCCACAATGGTGGAGGGGGTGGTGCCGCCCGGCCCGCCGTCTATCACGGCGTACACCAGCTTGGCGAGCCGCTCGTGCAGCTCGCTGGGGTCGGTGAAGTACTCGCCGGCGGCGCTCTTCACGGAGGAGGTGAGCAGCGGGCAGCCCAGCTGCGCTATCAGCGCGGCGACAATGCGGCTGCGGGGTACGCGGATGCCGATGCTCTTGCGGCGCCCCAGCAGCTTGTCGGGCACGTGGCCGGAGGCGTTGAGGATGAAGGTGAAGGGGCCGGGCAGGTTCTGCTTCAGCACCCGAAAGGTGGCGTTGTCAACCTTGGCGTAGCTGGCGAGGGTGCTCATGTCGGGCAGCAGGAGGGAGTGGTGCGCCTCCTTTTCCTTCTGCCCTTTGATGCGCAGCAGCGCCTCGTAGCCCTTTTTGCTGGTCAGGGCGCAGACAAAGGCGTACACCGTGTCCGTGGGGCAAATGAGCACGCCGTGGTTGCGCAGCGCCTCGGCGGCCTGCGCCACCTCGCGGGCGTTGGGGTTGTCGGGGTGAATGGGCAGCAGCATGGGGTGGGGGGCTTAGGCGAGGTTCACCATGAGCGTTTGCATGGTTTTGGGGGTGATGCGGTAGCGGTTGTCGATGCGCAGGCCTACCGCCCACGCCACCTCGCCGCCTGCCGAGCAGAGGAGCAGCTGGTGCTGCTTCTCAAACCGGTTGAGCTTGCTGTTGATGAAGAAGTCGCTCAGCTTCTTGGCGCCCTTCATGCCCAGCGGGATGAAGCTGTCGCCGGCCTGCCATGTCCGCAGGGTGAGCGGGAATTGCAGGCTCTTATAGTCCAGCAGCGCCACGCTGCTGCCCTGCTGCGAGTACGCCGGCGGCTTGTCCAGCAGCCGGAAGGTGAGCCGCTGCCCGCTGGCGTAAACCTCGCTGCCGTGCAGCCCCTCGGCGCCGATGTGCAGCTCCACGGCGGGCGCCTCCTCGTGCGGGGATACGATGAGGTGCTCCCTGTCTTTGAGCAGCGTGTGCGTTGGCGAGCAGAATACCTTGCCGGACGTGCCCTCAAGCGCCTTGGCGATGTCGCTCACCGTAGGCTCCGAAAACCCGAAGCCGTGCAGCAGCTCGAAGAGCCAAAACTCGCAGTGGGCGGCGGGCAGGCGCTCGATGCAGATGTGCAGCTTGCCGTCGCTCTCCGTGCAGGCTGCCTGCCGCAGGTTCTCCGTCAGCCCGTTGATGATTTGCTGCGCAGCCCCAAGGTGCGCCATGTTGCTGCGCATGGTGGGCAGGAAGGAGGGGTTGAGCGCCGTCAACTCGGGCAGCACGTTCAGGCGAATGCGGTTGCGGCCATACTTCAGGTCGCTGTTCGACGAGTCCTCGCGGAAGGGCACCTTCTGGTCGCGGGCGTAGTCCAGTATTTCGCTGCGCTGCGCAAACAGCAGGGGGCGCACCACGTTGCCCTGCACGGCGGCGATGCCCAGCAGCCCCCGCAGGCCGGCCCCGCGGGTCAGGTTCAGGAAGAAGGTCTCCACCTCGTCGTTGGCGTTGTGCGCAACAACGATTTTGTCGAAGCCATGCTCGTCGGCCACCTGCTCAAACCATTCGTAGCGCAGCTCCCGCGCCGCCATCTGAATGGAGATGCCCTTGCTGTAGGCGTGCGACGCCGTGCTGAAGCGCGTGGTGAAGTACGGCACGCGCCGCTCCGCGCAGTAGCGCAGCACCAGCCGCTCGTCGCCGTCGGACTCCTCGCCCCGCAGCCCAAAGTTGCAGTGCGCCACGCCCACGTGGTAGCCCGCGGTAAGCAGCAGATGCAGCAGCGACATGGAGTCAACGCCGCCGCTAACGCCCACCAGCAGGCGATCTCTCGATGCAAACAGCCGATGGCTGCGAATGTACGATATGAGCAGGTGTACCATAATTAAGCTTGTTAACGCTTGCAAAGGTAGTAAATAATTGCTAAAAAGAAACCGGCGCCACAAAAAAAGCCCGCGCTCGTGCGCGGGCTTAATCATAGCAACCGTGGGGGTCGCCCCTACTGCTTCAGCACCTTGGCCGACTTGCTGCCTACCTTGATGATGTAGGTTCCGGTGGCGTGCTGGCTCAGGTCTATCACCGCTGCCTTGCTGCGCAGCACAAGGATGCCGCCGAGGGTGTACACCTCTGCCTCCGCGCCGGCGGGGTTGTCGATGTACACAAGGCCGGTGGTGGGGTTGGGGTACACGCGCAGGGTGGCAACGCTTACTGTAGCTACGGCGGTGGCCTTTGTCCACTTGGCGTATAGCGTGGTGTTGCTCTTTACCACATCGTTGGCAAAGTCCCATGCGAAGGTGTACGTTGTCTCCTTATACCAGCCTTCGAAGGTGTAGCCTTCGCGGGTGGGCGGGGCGGGGGCGCCCACTATGGCGCCGCTGTCCACGTTGGT
>JAITMY010000168.1 GCA_031290755.1 Prevotellaceae bacterium | reverse complement strand
CATGATGCTGTACGCGGCCTCGTCGTAGGGGCAGGTGGTAATGCAGGTGTTCAGCGTTTCCGCCGCCTCGCTCTCTCGCCCCATCCAGCTCAACAGGGAGGCCTTGCCCATGTAGGCGCTCACCATCTCGTCGTCCAACGCCAGCGCGTAGTCGTAGGCTTGCAGCGCCTCCTCCTCGTCTTCGAGCAGGTCGGCCATGCTGCACCATAGGCACGGCTCGAAGGGGTCTTGCTGCACCGCCTGCTTGTAGTAGCTCACCGCCTTGTCCGGCCTGTCCAGCGCAGAGCAGGAGTAGGCCATGTAGCCCAGCAGGTGCGACGGCAGCTGCAATTGAGGCTCGAAGTACTGTAGGTTATCCAGCACCGCCTCGTGCTGCTCGTGCACAAACAGCCAGCCCACTATCAGGGTAAGCAGCTGCTCTACATCCTCAATGTCTTCCACCTCGTTGTCCAGCAGGTCCTGCTGCACCACTATAGATTCGTAGTGCTGCCCCAGCATAGCGAGGGCGTAGGCCTTGCAGAACTTCAGCTTGAAGGTGTCCAGCTCGTCCTCGTCGTAGCTTCTTTCGATGTGCTCCAGCAGCTTGAGCGCCTTGCGCGGCTTGCTGTCAAACGCAAACGCCGTGGCCTTGCACAGCTGGATGAGGGGTGAGCACAGGCTGCGCTCGCCCAGCGCAATGGCCTGCATGGCCTCCTTCATCTGCTTGTTCGCGATGTAGAAGCCAATGATGTGCTCGTACTCAAGCTCGCTGAAGTAGCAGGAGGTGGCGTCGTTGGCCAGTATCCCCTCGTAGCAGCGCACCAGCATGTCCTTTTCCTCTACCTCTTCTTCGTCAAAAATATTTTTTTCTCTGTCCACGGTCGTACTCCTTTTTTTAAATAGCGAACGCTCTCATTTTCTCCATCAGCTTATCGCTGGCCGGCACCAGGGGCAGGCGCAGCACGTTGGCGGCAATGCCCCGCAGCGCAAGCGCAGCCTTCACGCCCACCGGATTTCCTTCGGCAAACAGCGCCTCAATGGGCGCTATCATATCCCTGTGAATTTTGGCTGCCTCGGCGTAGCGCTGCTCGGTGGCCAGCCTCACCATGTCGGATATTTGCCGCGGGAAGGCGTTGGCGGCCACCGAAATCACGCCCTGCGCCCCAATGGCCATGAGCGGCAGCGCCAGCCCGTCGTCGCCCGCCATGACGGTAAAGCCCTCCGGCATGTCCCGCAGGATGCACCCAATCTGCGGCAAGCTGCCCGAGGCCTCCTTGGTTCCCGCAACGTTTTTCACCTCGTGCGCCAAGCGCAGCGTGGTTTCGGCGGTGAGGTTCACGCCCGTGCGCCCCGGCACGTTGTAGAGCATCACCGGCACCGGCGAGGCCTCGGCCACGGCCTTGTAGTGCTCAAACAGGCCGCTTTGCGAGGGCTTGTTGTAGTACGGGGTAACCGAGAGCAGCATGTCCACCCCCTCGAAGTCGAAGTGCGCTATTTTTTTGACCAGCTCGGCGGTGCTGTTGCCCCCCAGCCCCACCACGAGGGGCAGCCGGCGGGTGTTGCCTGCCTTGATGCAGGCCAGCACCTGCGCTTTTTCCTCCTCGGCCAGCGTGGGGGTTTCGGCGGTGGTGCCAAGGGCAACCAAAAAATCTACCCCGTTGTCTGCAACGAAGCCGACCAGCTTGGCCAGCGCAGCGTAGTCTATGCTGCCATCGGCGCTAAAGGGGGTTGCTAACGCTACGCCTGCCCCGGCTACTTTATTTGCCATACAAAAAAATACTTTTATGCAACGCTCATTCTCTCTCTGGTTCCAGCAGCCCTACCGTCCTCCCTGAGGGCTGCTGATGCTGGAAATATAGTGGTTCACCTGCTCCACGTAGCCCTTCGTGTCGCACACCTGCTGCGCGTCCACTATCAAATCGTAGGGGCAGTGCGCGTAGAACACGCCGCCCACGAGCATGGAGGCCTGCACCGTCGAAACCACGAACTGTAGCGGGTAGGGGTAGGTCTTGGCGTCGCGGCAGAAGTCAATCACGATGTCGAACTTCTCTTGCAGGAAGCTCAGCGCACCGCCCGAAATAGGCCGCCCGTACCAGTTCACGTCTTGATTGGAGAACATGACCACCAGGGGGATGCCTATCAGCGTGTCCGGCACTGTCTTTCCGTCGTAGTACCCCAGGGCTGTGCAGCGGATGTTTTTCTTCGCCAAAAAGCACAGCGTGGACGTAACTTCGTGCGGCAGCACGCCCTTCTCCGCCTTAAAAGTTATCCCTACCGTTTTGGCCATTTCGAAGGAGAGAAACTGCTTCTTGCTGTGAGCGCGATGTTTTTGTCGGCTTGCGATTGCATACCTGCGAAGCCATTTGCTCATACGATTAATCATAGGCTATTCACTTGCTATTAGCGTTAAAAATTGTTCTTCGTCTATTACCTTCACCTGTAGCTTTTCGGCCTTTTGCAGCTTGCTCCCCGCCTTTTCGCCGGCCAGCAGGTACGACGTGGCCGAGGAAATGGCGGTGGTCACCCTGCCGCCGTGCAGCTCTACCATTTGCTTAAAGTCGTCGCGCGGGCGGCTCAGCGTTCCCGTAATCACAAAGCTGAGGCCGGCCAAGCGGCTGGAGTGCTGCTGCTGCCTGTCGGCAACAAAGCTGAGGCCGGCTGCTTGCAGGCGGCCCAAAAGTAGCTTATTTTTTTCTTCCTCAAAAAAAGCCTGTAAACTTTTAGCTATTTGCTCGCCTACCTCGTCCACGTCAAGGAGCTGCTCGCAGGTGGCCGCTTGCAGCGCATCGAGCGAGCCAAAGGCCTCGGCCAGCTTTTTCGCCGTGGTCTCGCCCACGTAGCGGATGCCCAAGGCGTAGAGCACCCGCGCAAAGGGCACCTCCTTCGAGCCTTTCACTGCCTGCAAAATATTGTCCACCGACTTGCTGCCCAGCCGCTCCAGCCCCACCATCTGCCCCCTGCGCAGCGCGTACAGGTCGGCCACGTCGTTCAGCTGGCCTTTGCGGTAAAGCTGCTCTACCGTTTCGTCGCCCAGCCCCTCAATGTTCATTGCCCGCCGGCTCACGAAGTGGACGATGCGCCCCACGATTTGCGGGGGACAGCCCCCTTCGTTGGGGCAAAAGTGCTTGGCCTCGCCCTCCACCCGTACCAGCGTGGCGCCACATTCGGGGCACTGCGCTATGTAGCGCAGGGGGGGGCGGTCGCCGCTGCGCTGCGAGCTGTCCACGCCCACGATTTTGGGAATGATTTCGCCCCCTTTTTCGACATACACCATGTCGCCCTCGCGCAGGTCCAGCAGCGCTATTTGGTCGGCGTTGTGCAGCGAGGCACGCTTCACCACCGTTCCCGCCAGCTTCACCGGCTCCATGTTGGCCACGGGCGTAATGGCGCCGGTGCGCCCCACCTGATAGCTCACCGAGAGCAGCTTGGTGAGCGCCTGCTCGGCTTTAAACTTGTAGGCAATAGCCCAGCGCGGTGTTTTCGCCGTGAAGCCCAGCGCTCGCTGCTGCGCAAGGCTGTTCACCTTCACCACCACGCCATCTGTGTCGTAGGGCAGCTGCTTTCGCGCCACGTCCCAGCGCCGAATGTAGCCAAGCACCTCCTCAATGTCGGCGCAGCGCTGGATGTGCTCCGACACCTTGAAGCCCCACGTGCGCAAGGCTTGCAGGCTATCGTAGTGCGCGGCGAGGGGCAGGTCGCTGCCCAGCAGGTAGTAGGCAAAGCTGTCCAAGCTACGC
>JAITMY010000135.1 GCA_031290755.1 Prevotellaceae bacterium | reverse complement strand
TTATCCCACGCGCTTGAAAATCTCGAAATTTTCATCTAATTTTGCAAGCAAAATCATTTAATTATTTTTTATTATGAAAAAGGACAAAGTAGAACCAACATTAGCTCCAGCCACGCCGGAAAGCATTTTGGCAATTGCGCAGGAAAACACCCGTGGGTTGCAAGAAATCAGGGCAATACATCCCCATGATATGCAAGAATTCAGGGCAATAATGCGAGAAAATGCAATAGCCGCCGCAGCACGTAGTAAAGAACTTGATGCAAAATTTGATGCAAAACTTGACAAAATCGGAGAGTTAGTCGGCAACATAGGTCGCAATAACGGCTATTTTGCCGAAGATTATTTTTTCAATGCCCTGTATGCCTCCAAACGTTTTGCGGGCAGCCAATATGATTATGTTAGCCAAAATCTCCACACTTTTAAGGGAAAAGTAGAGGATGAATTTGACATAGTGATGTTCAATGGCACATCGGTGGCAATTGTAGAAACAAAATACCGCGTGCATCTTGATTTTCTGCAAGAATTAACCACTAAGAAGGTGCGAAATTTCAGGACGCTGTTCCCCAGCTATGCCAATCATACCCTTTATCTTGGCGTTGCGAGTATGTCGTTCAATGACGAGGTCATTGCGCAAGCCAAACAATTAGGCGTTGGTCTCATCCGAGCGCAGGGCGAAGCGATAGAGTATGACACGGAGCACGTCAAAGCGTATTAGCATTTTTCACAAATGAAGAAACGGGGTATCAACCGAAAGGCGAGCCATTTTTTTTATACTTTTACCCCCGTCGCTTACGCCATACAGCTATGATAACATTTTGCCTTGCCGTAGCGCTGCTTGTCGGTGGCTACTTTCTTTACGGCGCTTTTGTGGAGCGCGTTTTCGGGGCCAGCAAAAGCAGCCCCACCCCCGCCTACACCCTCACCGACGGGGTGGACTACGTCCCCATGAGCTGGGGGCGGGTGTTCCTAATCCAGCTTCTCAACATCGCGGGGCTTGGCCCCATTTTTGGGGCGGTCATGGGCGCCATGTACGGGCCGGTGGCCTTCCTGTGGATAGTGCTCGGCAGCATCTTTGGCGGCGCGGTGCACGACTACTTTTCGGGCATGATGTCGCTGCGCAGCGGCGGCGCCAGCCTGCCCGAGCTTGGCGGCAAGTACATGGGGGCGGCCTTTAAGCAGGCCATGCGGGTGTTTACCGTTCTGCTGATGGTGCTGGTGGGCGTGGTGTTCATGACAATGGTTGTCATCGCCTACATCCTCGTAGCCCCCCGAAGGCTTTCGGCTGGGCTACCGCCTAAGCCTCGCCGTGGCAGCGGCGGCAACGCTGGCGCTGGGCGCTTGGTTCTTGAAAAAGCAGCGGTAAGGCTTTGGTGGCAGCAGATTTAACCAAAAAAAATATTGTATTTCGGCGGCGTTGCGCGTGTTTCACGAAACTTTACTAACTTTGCTGCCCTTATGCTATAAAAATATAAATATATGAGCTGGAAAATAGTAACCTTAGCAACAGCAGCAACGCTTGGCGTATGCTCGTGTGGCAACAAAAATGCAGACAAAATGGAAATCACCAAGGCCCCCTGGGGGCAGCTCGGCGAGCAAGAGGTGGCGCTGTACACCCTCACGAATGGGAACGGCATGATGGTCAAGGTCGCCACCTACGGCGGCACCGTTACGGAGCTGCGCACCCCCGACCGGAGCGGCGTGGCGGGCAACGTTGCGCTGGGCTTCCCCTCGCTTGAGGGCTACCGCAGCGAGGCCTACCTGAAGGCATGCCCGTACTTTGGCGCCACCATAGGGCGCTACGGCAACCGCATTGGCCGGGCACGCTTTGCCCTCGACGGGCAGGAGTACGCCCTTGCCGCCAACGACGGCGCGAACCACCTGCACGGGGGCGCCAGAGGTTTCGACAAGGTGGTGTGGGACGCCCGCCCGCTGCAAGATAGCGGCGCCGTTGGCCTCCTGCTGAGCTACCTGAGCAAGGACGGCGAGGAGGGCTACCCGGGCAACCTGCAAGTGGAGGTGGCCTACCGCCTAACCAAGGACAACGAGCTGAAAATAAGCTACCGCGCCACCACCGACAAGCCTACGCTCTGCAACCTCACCAACCACACCTA
Source organism: Prevotellaceae bacterium (assembly GCA_031290755.1). GTDB lineage: Bacteria > Bacteroidota > Bacteroidia > Bacteroidales > UBA932 > JAITMY01. Next base: position 5,747 of record JAITMY010000135.1, on the reverse strand, counting down.
CTTCAACCTTGCGGCGGGCAAGGCGCCCGATGTGCTGGGGCACGAGCTGACCATTCTGGCCGACAGGTACACCGAGGTGGGCGAAGGCCTTATCCCCACCGGTAGGCTGCCGGAGGTGGCGGGGACGCCCTTCGACTTTCGCGAGCCGCACGCCATTGGCGCCCACATCGGCGAGGCCCACGAGCAGCTACAGCACGGCCACGGCTACGACCACAACTGGGTGCTCAACGCCAGCGAAGGCAAGCTCAGCTTGGCGGCCACCGCGTATGAGCCTGTCAGCGGTCGCGCTATGGAGGTTTACACCACCGAGCCGGGCGTGCAGCTCTACTCCGGCAACTTCTTGGACGGTAGCCTTACGGGCGCCGATAGCGTACCGTTCGCGCACCGCTACGGCTTCTGCCTCGAAACCCAGCACTTCCCCGACTCGCCCAACCAGCCCGCCTTTCCAACCACCGTGCTGAGGCCGGAGGAAACTTACGTTAGCGAAACCATTTATAAATTTTCCACCAAATAACAAAAAATACTATGAACGCAGGATTTACACCGCTTGACTACGCTATCTTTATAGCCTACGCCGTGCTGATAGTGGCGCTGGGCTTATGGCTATCGCGCTCGAAAAAGGGCGAGGAAAAAACCACCAAGGACTACTTCTTGGCCGGGGGAACGCTCACGTGGTGGGCTATTGGCGCGTCGCTGATTGCGGCGAACATTTCAGCCGAGCACTTCATCGGCATGTCCGGCTCCGGCTACCGCATAGGGCTGGCCATTGCCGCCTACGAGTGGCTGGCGGCCATAACCCTCATTCTGGTGGCGAAGTTCCTGCTGCCGCTCATGCTCGAAAAAAATATCTACACCATCCCCCAGCTGGCCAAGGAAAGGTACGGCAAGGGGGTGAGCTTCTTCTTCTCGTTCTTCTGGCTGCTGGTGTACGTGTTTGTCAACCTCACCTCGGTGGCGTGGCTGGGGGCGCTGGCCATGAACATGGTACTTGGCGTGCCGGTGATGTACGGCGTAGTTGGGCTGCTGGCTTTTTCCGGCGTTTACTCCATCTACGGCGGCCTGAAGGCCGTGGCGTGGACGGATGTGCTGCAAGTTATTTTCCTCGTGGGCGGCGGCCTCATCACGGCCTTCTGTGCGCTCAACGCGGTGGGCGGCGGCAGCGTGGTGGACGGCTTCCAAAGGCTGCTGGCGTTTTGCACGGAAAACGATACCTCGCACTTCCACATGATTATCAAAAAGGGCACGGAGCTGACGGAAGACGGGCAGGTGTTCGATATTTTTAAGGATATTCCGGGGCTGGCCGTAATCTTCGGCGCTATGTGGCTCACCAACTTGGGGTACTGGGGCTTCAACCAGTACATCATTCAAAAAGGCCTTGCCGCCAAGAGCCAGAAGGAGGCCAAGCGTGGCCTAATCTTTGCAGGCTACCTGAAAATTTTAATCCCCATCATCGTGGTGGTGCCGGGCATAACGGCCTACATGCTCTTTGCCAACCCCGAGCTGAAAGCCAGCGCTGTGGCCTACTTGGGCAACAGCGAAATTATAGGCTCCATTGCCAAGGCCGACCACGCCTACCCGTGGCTCATGGCCAACTTCGCGCCTGTCGGCATCAGGGGGCTGGCCTTCGCTGCGCTGGTGGCCGCCATCGTGTCGTCGCTGGCCTCAATGCTCAACAGCACCTCCACCATTTTCACGATGGACATCTACAACACGCTGATAAATAAAACCGCCAGCCAAAAGCAGCTGGTGCGCGTGGGGCGCCTCACCGCGCTGGTGGCGCTGATTATCGCTATGTTTGCAGCCAAACCCCTGCTGGGCGGCCTCGACCAAGCGTTCCAGTACATTCAGGAGTACACGGGCTTCATCTACCCGGGCGTGGTGATTGTGTTCGGCATGGGGCTACTTTGGAAAAAGGCCACCAACCGCGCCGCCTTGTGGACGGCCATTTTCACCATCCCCCTTGGCATTGCCTTTAAGGTAGGCCTCCCGGACTTGCCCTTCCTGCTGCGCATGGGCTACGTGTGCATGTGCCTTATCGCCATTGCGGTAACCGTTTCGCTAACCGACAAAACGCACCAGATTACCGATGCGGTGAGCGCCAAGGGCAGCACGAAGAAGGTGGCCTGCGGCTTTGCTGCCGGCGCGGTGGCGTGCTTCCTGCTGGGCATCCTCTTCTCAGGCCCGCTGAGCAACTACGGCTTTGAGGCCATATTCGTAATGGCAGCCCTGCTCGCGTTCCTGTCCGTCATCATGTTCACCAATGCCAAAAGCGGCACGAGGGACGACAAGGCGTACCAGCTTGACGGAGCGCTGTTCAAAACCGACAAAACCTTCATGCTGGGCGGCATGGGGATATGTGTCATCATCATTGTGCTGTACGCCGTCTTCTGGTAGGCTGCCGAGCGCTTCATATTTAAAACAAACAAAGCTACCACGCAGGTAGCACTAACAAATGGGTAAAACAGACATTCGCAACATCGCTATCATTGCGCACGTTGACCACGGGAAAACAACGCTGGTGGACAAAATCATTCTGACCGGCAAGGCGCAGCGCGAGGCCGACAAGCAGGGTGAGCTTATCATGGACAGCAACGACCTTGAGCGCGAGCGCGGCATCACCATCCTTGCCAAGAACGTGTCGGTAGTGTATAAGGGCGTAAAAATTAACGTGATAGACACACCGGGGCACGCCGATTTTGGCGGCGAGGTGGAGCGCGTGCTCAACATGAGCGACGGCGTGCTGCTCATCGTAGATGCCTTTGAGGGCACCATGCCGCAAACCCGCTTTGTGCTGCAAAAGGCGCTGGCGCTGGGCAAAAAGCCCATCCTTGTCATCAACAAGGTGGACAAGCCCAATTGCCGCCCCGACTACGTGCAGGAGCAGGTGTTCGACCTGATGTTTGCGCTCAGCGCCAACGACAACCAGCTCGACTTCAAAACCATCTACGGCAGCGCAAAGCAAGGCTGGATGAGCGCTGACTGGCGCAAGCCAACCACCGACATCACCGTGCTGCTCGACTGCATACTTGAGGAAATCCCCGCGCCGCCTGTGGTGGAGGGGACGCCGCAGATGCTGATTACCTCGCTCGAATACTCCAGCTACGTGGGGCGCATCGCCGTGGGGCGCGTGGCGCGTGGCGCGTTCCGACCCGCCTCTGCCGTGGCGCTGGTGAAGCGCGACGGCACGGTGGTGCGCAACCGCATTAAGGAGCTGATGGTGTTCGACGGCTTGGAAAAGGTGAAGGTGGACGAGGTGAAGTGCGGCGACATCTGCGCTATGGTGGGCATTGAGGGCTTTGACATTGGCGACACGGTGGCCGACCCCGAACACCCCGAGGCGCTGCCCACCATTGCGGTGGACGAGCCGACGATGAGTATGCTGTTTACCATCAACGATTCGCCGTTTTTCGGAAAAGAAGGAAAGTACGTAACCTCGCGCCACATCAGGGACAGGCTCGACCGCGAGCTGGAGAAAAACCTCGCCCTGCGCGTGGAGGCGGGCGACAGCGCCGACCGCTTCGTGGTGTATGGCCGCGGCATTTTGCACCTCAGCGTGCTCATCGAAACCATGCGCCGCGAGGGCTACGAGTTTCAGGTGGGGCAGCCCAAGGTGATCATAAAAGAGGTGGACGGGCAGCGCTGCGAGCCGGTGGAGGCGCTGACGGTGGACGTGCCCGAAGAGCTGGCCAGCAAGGTGATTGACATGGTAACCCGCCGCAAGGGGATGCTGCACAACGTCAACACCGTGGGCGACCGCAGCCGGCTGGAGTTCGACATCCCGTCGCGTGGCCTCATTGGGCTGCGCAGCAACATGCTCACCGCCACGCAGGGCGAGGCCATCATGGCGCACCGCTTCAAGGCCTACGAACCCTACAAGGGCGACATCGAAATGCGCGTCAACGGCTCGCTGGTAACCTCCGAAACCGGCACCGCCTTTGCCTACGCCATCGACAAGCTACAGGACAAGGGGCGCTTCTTTATCAACCCGCAGGAGGAAGTGTACAGCGGGCAGGTGGTGGGCGAGCACACCCGCAGCGAAGACCTCACCATCAACGTTTGCAAGAGCAAAAAGCTTACCAACGTGCGCGCCTCCGGCACCGACGACAAGGCTAACATCACCCCGGCCACCATCTTTTCGCTGGAGGAAACGCTGGAGTACATTCAGGAAGACGAGTATGTAGAGCTGACGCCCAAGTCCATTCGTATGCGTAAAATCCTGCTCAACGAAAACGACCGGAAGCGGAAGTCCAAAAACGAATAGCAGCCTGCGCATGGCCACCTTCAACCCGAACAGCATCGGCATACCCAACGGTTGCTACTTTGCCCTCCCACCAAGGGAGGGCGGCGATGCGCTGCTGCTGCTGTCCGTCCCCTGGGATGCCACCACCTCGTACAGAGCCGGCGCTGCCCAAGGCCCGCAGGCCATACTCGACGCCTCCTCGCAGGTTGACCTCTTCGACTTAGACAACGGCGAAGCGTGGGCGCAGGGCATCGGAACGCTGCCGGAAGAAGGCACCGTGGGCCGCTTGAGCCAGCTAACCCGCGCCAAGGTCGAAGGAGTTATAGCGCAGCTGAAGGTCGGCATAGACGAGCGCGACCCCTCGCTGAGCCAGTGGCTCGAAGAGGTCAACACGGCCTCCGCAGCGCTGAACGCATGGGTGCACCGGCAAACCAAGCAGCAGCTGGAGCAGGGCAAGCGGGTGGGGCTGGTGGGCGGCGACCACAGCACACCCTTTGGCTTCATTCAGGCCTTGGGCGAGCACCACGAAGCATTTGGCATACTACATATTGATGCGCACGCTGACCTGCGCCAAGCCTACGAGGGCTTTGAGTTTTCACATGCCTCCATCATGTACAACGTTCTGAAGCACGTGCCCTCGGTGAGCAAGCTGGTTCAGGTGGGCATTCGCGATTTGTGCAAGGATGAGCACGATATGGCAGCCTCCGACCCCCGCATACAACAATTTGATGACTACTATCTGCATGATTGCCAGTTCAATAATATGTCATGGAGTTCTTTATGTGAAAAAATACTTGCGCATTTACCCCAAAAAGTGTACATTAGCTTCGATATTGACGGGCTATCGCCGGGCTGCTGCCCCAACACGGGGACGCCGGTGCCCGGCGGGCTTACGTTCCATCAGGCCAGCTACCTCATTAAGCAGCTGGTGAAGTCGGGTCGCACGATTGTTGGCTTCGACCTCTGCGAGGTGGCGCCGTCGGACGCTGACGGTAGCGAGTGGGATGCGATAGTGGGGGCACGCATGTTGTACAAGCTTTGCGGCTTCTGCATCTGCTCACCGCTTGCGCAGCAGTAAGCGCAGGGGCGCAAAAAACAGGGCAGAAAGTAGTTTATTGAAAAAAAATACGTAAAAATATTGACAATGAGTAAAAGTAAATCGACGTTTCGCAAAGCAAGAAGGGTACTCAAGCAAAACCGCAGCGCAAAGACTATTATTACTCCGTTTTACAAGTTCATGCGGCAGCAAACCATAGGGGGTATTTTGCTGCTTATCTTCACGGCGGTGGCCATTGCGTCGGCGAACATACCAGCGCTGCACGGGCTGCATGAGTTTTGGAGCAAAGACTTTACGCTGACGTTCAACTTCAGCGCGATGTTCCTTCCCCTCCACACGGTAGGGGAGTGGGTCAACAGCGCCCTGATGGTCATTTTCTTCTTCTCCGTGGGCTTGGAAATCAAGCGCGAAATCATGGTGGGCGAGCTTTCCTCCATACGCAACGCCATG
>JAITMY010000088.1 GCA_031290755.1 Prevotellaceae bacterium | reverse complement strand
AACACGTGCGAAACCATGATGGCGTCGCACTGCCCGCGCTGCACCAGCAGCTCGTAGGGGCGCAGCTCCTGCTCGGTCCACGTGGCGGTTACGTCGGTCAGCCCCAGGTGCGAGTCGTGGGCGCTGCTGCCGTGGCCGGGGAAGTGCTTGGGCGAGGTGAGCACGCGCTGCCGGCGGTGCTCGTCCACCCAAATGCCCGCGTGGGTGGCCACCACTTCGGGGTTGGGCGAGAAGCTGCGCTCGAGCTTGCCAATGACGGGGCACTGCGGGTTTACGTCCACGTCCACGCAGGGGGCGAAGTTGAAGTTGACGCCCAGCTCGCGCAGCAGGCGGGCGGTGGCGGCGGCGTAGCGGCGGGTGGTGTCGGCGCTGTTGAGCTGCCCCAGCCGCTTGGCCGTGGCCGTGGGGGGGAAGCCCGCGGAGGCCTTGAGGCGGCTCACCATGCCGCCCTCTTGGTCGATGGAGATAATCAGCCTGCCGCCGGCCAGCTGTTGCAGGTCGGCGCACAGCGCCTTGAGCTGCCGCGGCGAGGTGATGTTGCGCCCGCGCTGCTTGCCCGGCACGTCGTAGTCGAACAGGATGACCCCGCCCACGCGCAGCGCCTGCACGTCGCTGTAGATGTGGCTTTCGGGCTTCAGCTCCGCGCCGCGGAAGCCCACGATGAGCATTTGCGCAATCCGGTAGCGCAGGCTGTCGCCGGCGTGCGCCGCGGCGAGGGCGCCGAGCAGGCAGAGGAGTAAAAGCGCGGGGCGTTTCATGCTGGCAGCGGGCTACTGGTGCTCTGGCCGCAGCAGGTCGTTCACCGTTTTCACGGGATTGAAGGTGATGAGGGGCACCTCGACGAACACCGTTGTCCAGCTGCTCATGGCGCCGTTCCACAGCCCCGGCAGCTCCTGCGCCTTGAGCTCGCGCCCGTCCTTGCTTTTGGTGGAGATGAAGCCGGTGGCGGGGTCGCGGAAGTCGGCCAGCGGAAGCTTGCTGCCGCGGTAGTCGATGAACGAGCAGACCAAGTCCACGGGGTTGAAGTGGGTGGCGCTGCCGAATATCGCCTTGGTAGCGGGGTCGGCGAGGTCGAGCTGCGAGCTTTCGGCGATTTGCAGCGAGGCCGAGCCGGCGGGGTTGACGGCCCCGAAGGGGCCGCCGCCCGGCTCGCCAACGTTTTTCACCATGCCGCACACGCGGATGGGGCGGTGCAGCTTCGTGCGCAGGTAGCCCGCCCTGTCCTGCTCCCAGCCGTGGGGGAAGGTGAACGACAGCTCGTCCTCAAAGAAGCGCTGCACCTCGCCCAGCAGCGCCTCGTCGGCGCCGCGGTCGAGCGCACGGAGGTAGCCGAAGATGCGCTCGCGCAGCTGCATCAGCAGGCCGGCCAGCGCTTTCTTGTAGCGCACGGTTTCGGCCTTGTAGGCGTCGGGCACCACGTTGTCGATGTTTTTCACGAACACGATGTCGGCGTTTTGCTCGCCCAAGTTTTCGATGAGCGCACCGTGCCCGCCCGGGCGCAGCAGGATGCTCCCGTCGGCGTTGCGGAACGGGGCGTTTCTGGCGTCAACGGCAATGGTGTCGGTGCACTTCTTTTGCTCGGAGAAGGATATGCGGTAGCGCACCCCAAACCGGCGCTCGTAGGCGGGCTGCCGCTCGCGCACCAGCTGCTCGAACAGCGGGCGGTGCTCTGGCGACACGGTGAAGTGCAGCTGCGCCACGCCGCGCTTGTCTTTGGCGTAGAGCGCGGCCTCCACCAAGTGCTCCTCCATCGCCGTGCGGGGGCCGTCTGCGTAGCGGTGGAACGTGAGCAGCCCCTTGGGGAGCGAGCCGTAGCCCATGCCCTCGCTGCCCAGCAGCGCCTGTAGCGTGGCCAGCTGCGCGGGGCTGCCGCAGGGCTGGCCCTGCTGGGCCAGCGTAGCTTGCAGCTGGTCGAAGAAGGCGAACTTGGGGAGCTGCGCGAAGAAGTCCAGCGCAGGCCGCGCGGCCTTGTCCGCGGGGTCGAGCTGCCCGCCGCGCAGCAGGGTTTCCTCTGCCTCGAACAGCTGCTTGAACATGCGCGAGGCCGCCCCCGACGCGGGGGTGAACTTGAGCAGGCTGCCGTCGAACTGCTCGAAGGTGGCCACCAGCTCGCCCATGCGGGCATCGCTGAGCTGCACGACAGACCTGGGCGGCGTGGCCGCGCGCAGCGCCCGCAGGTAGGGGAAGCCCCGCTTAAAGTTTGCTACCTGCCGCTCGGCCTCGCCCTGCGAGATGCCCAGCGCTTGCAGCTGCTGAAGATCGGTTGGAGTAAGCATAGTTTTTTTTGTCTTGGCGCGAAATTACGAAAAAGATTGGCTACTTTTGCCCGAAGGATGTTGAATTTAGCTATAGAAAAATATGCTTAGCCAGTACATAGCGCAGCAAATAGCTTCGCACGTAGGATTTTCGCCCACGCCCGACCAGCAGCAGCTGGTGGAGCAGCTGGCAGACTTTTTGACCGACCCGCAGGGCGGCGAGGCCATCTTTGTGCTCAACGGCTACGCCGGCACGGGGAAGACCACCATGGTGGCCGCGCTGGTGAAGGCGCTGCGGGAGGCCGCCCAGCCGGTGGTGCTGCTCGCCCCCACGGGGCGGGCAGCCAAGGTGATGGCCTCCTACGCCGGCCACGCGGCCTACACCATCCACAAAAAAATATACCGGCAGGCCAACGTGAGCGACGGCGTGGGCACCTTCGCCCTCGGCTACAACGCCCTGACCAACGCCCTCTTTGTGGTGGACGAGGCCTCGATGATTGCCAACAGCGCCGAGGGGCAGGCCGTGTTCGGCTCGGGGCGGCTGCTGGACGACCTCGTGAAGTACGTCCGCTCTGGCAAGGGCTGCCGGCTGATGCTCGTGGGCGACAGCGCCCAGCTGCCCCCCGTAGGCCTGCCGCTCAGCCCCGCCCTCAACCCCGACGGCCTGACGCGCTACGGGGCGAGCCGCCACGTATTCCTGCGCGAGGTGGTGCGGCAGGCCGAGGCCTCGGGCATCCTCCACAACGCCACCCGCCTCCGCGCCCACCTCGAGGCCGAGGCGCCGGGGCTGCCGCAGCTGCAAATGGGCTTCCCCGACGTGCAGCGACTATCGGGCGAAGACATCCTCGAAGCCCTCGCGGCGGCCTACGACCGATGGGGCGTGGAGAACGTGGCCGTCATCACCCGCTCAAACCGGCAGGCCAACCGCTACAACGCCGGCATCCGCGCCAGCATCTTTGGCCGCGAGGAGGAGCTCGTGGCCGGCGAGCGCCTCATGGTGGTCAAGAACAGCTACGCATGGATTGCCCCGGGCAGCGCCCTGAGCCAAGAGGTGGAGTTCATTGCCAACGGCGACACCGTCGTCTTGCAGCGCCTCCGCAAGCACCGCGAAATGTACGGCCTCCGCTTCGCCGACGCCACCGTGGCCCTGCCCGACTACGGCCACGCCGAGCTCGACTGCCGCCTGCTGCTCGACACGCTCACCACCGAGAGCGCAAGCCTCAGCGCCGAGGCCGGCAAGGCCTTCTTCGCGCAGGTGCACCTCGACTACGCCCACGTAACCCCCCCCGCCAAGCGCTACGCCGACATCCGCGCCGACCCCTACTTCAGCGCCCTGCAAGTGAAGCACGCCTACGCCGTAACCTGCCACAAGGCGCAGGGCGGGCAGTGGAAGGCCGTGTTCGTTGACCACGGCTACCTCCCCCCAGACACCGCCAACCCCGACCTCCTGCGCTGGCTCTACACCGCCTTCACCCGCGCCACCGACCAGCTCTTCCTCGTGAACTTCGACAAGAGGTTTTTTGGGTAGGGGGGTATTGGGCATTAAAAAACTTTGCGTACCTTTGTAGCGTGATGCTAACTTTTAATTTATAATACTTATGGAAGCAGTACTTGAACAACCCACTCGCCCACCACGCCGCGCAACGGCTGCGGAACGCATTCCGGGCGTGGAGTATGATGCCGGCGGCAACCCTGTTTTGTACACCGTTGAAGAGACTTTTCATGACATCGGCGACAAGCTGGTTGCTCATTACGGCGAAACCATTCGCGCCGCCTTGAATGAATCGTTGACACAGCACGGTTTGCATCCTTTATCCTAATTTTACCTTGCCGCCAAATGCCTAAATTCAACGTTTCTATTACGCCCGGCGCCCATCAGGATATGGAGGATATTTATGGCCATATCATGGAGGTTTACCTTGCGCCAGCTACTGCCAAACGCTATTTTAACGGCATACTTGACAAAATCCTTTCTCTCGCCGCCAACGCCGATATATTTGCGCTCAATCCTTTCCGGTATATTCAGCTGCGCTACGGCCCCGGTGCGCGGACAGTAGCGCACAAAAAGGTAACCATTGTTTACACCATTCACGGCAGCGATGTGGTGGTTCGGGCAGTTATTCCCGGCAGCATTATACATTAGCAAATACCGCTACACCACCGCCGCCACCAGCTTGTGCCGCAGCTGCACCACTTTGTACCTTGGGTTGGCGTCGCGAATTATTTGCTCCAGCACCGCGGGGTCGTCGGGGAGGTGGTAGGTGCAAAGGGCCAGCTTGGGCGCAAACCTTTTCAGCACCTGCGCTGCGCCGCGCAGCATGTCGCGCTCTGCGCCCTCAATGTCGGCCTTGATGAAGTCCACCCGCGGCAGCCTGTTCTCCTCCACAAACTTGTCGAGCGTGGTGAGCGCAATGGCTTCGCCCTTTGCCGAGCGCTTTATCACTATTGAGCTTGCCCCGCTGTTGCTGTCGCTAGTAGAAATAAATGCCTCGCCCTCGCGGCTGCTCAGGCCCTTTTGCACGGGGTGCAGGTTGGCGCCGTTGAGCGCTGCCGCCCTGCACAGCCAATCGAAGGAGCTTCTCGTAGGCTCAAAGGCGTAGACCGTGGCGCCCTTCGAAGCCGCGTAGGCGCTGAAGTCGCCAATCCACGCGCCGGCGTCAACCACCACGTCGCCGCTTTTCACGGTTACGTCAAACGCGCCGTCCGTGTAGCCGTAGGGGCCTTCGCCCATCGTTTTATCCAGCCTCTCAACAAGGGCCTTGCGGTAGTCATCCTTGTAGTAGCAGGGGATGAGAAAGGTGTCCTCGAATACACGAGCAAGTATCAACAGCTTTTCCGTGTCGCCTGAAACATCGGGGAGCTTGGCGCCGCAAAAGTCGAAGCAGGCCACGCCGCTGCTTTCCGTCCGCCATTTCTTTGCGAAGTACGCGGCCCGCATTCTCTTTTGGGCTGCCTTGCGGGCAAAGGGTTTGCGTAAAGCAAAGTAGGTAAAGGGTACTTCGCCGTTTCTCAGCTCGCGCAGAGCTTTTAGTAGCTGTTGTGAAAGTTTCATGTTTTTACTGGTTTAAGGTGTTTTTAATTGGTTTAAAGTTTTTGCCCCACGCCCGTGGGCGGTGGCAGCTTTCGGGGGTGAAAGTCAAAATCGCCCACGGGCGACGGCAGCTTTCGGGGGTGAATATCGAAATCGCCCGTGGGCGACGGCAGCTTTCAGGGGTGAAAGTCGGAATCGCCCGTGGGCGACGGCAGCTTTCAGGGGTGAAAGTCGAAATCGCCCGTGGGCGACGGCGGCTTTCAGGGGTGAATATCGAA
>JAITMY010000074.1 GCA_031290755.1 Prevotellaceae bacterium | reverse complement strand
GTAAACCTTGTGCACCCACAGGGCAACGTGCATGGTGGTGTCCATGCCGCAGCCGCCCTCATATGTGTGGGTGTAGCGATACTTCAGGCTATCGTCCTGCGCCGTAAACTCAGCGCCATGAAGCAATTCGGGGGTGGTAGTGCGAAGGTCTACCGTGCCACTTTCGCTCGACCATTGTGGCATGCTCCACGCTACGGTATCTTTGCCCACACCTAAAGAGGTGCCTCTTACTACGTCGTAGTAAGTCTCATAGTCATCGTATGAGTAAACACTATCAAAAATAAACTTGCCGCTGGCTATGCCTGTATCACGAATAATTACGGTCTCTACTGTATTGCCACCGGAAGTGATAATCTTCGGTGTCGGATTCATGCGCTTCTGTGAATTTGGTCTAATTGCTCTACCAAAAGTCTTTGTTTCGCTATAACAATCACCTATTGAGGTGTATCCACCGCCGCTCGAATTTTCCTTCTCTACACACACTTTATAAGTTATTGACCCATCTGAGGGTATCGATACCGTGTCATAAAGAACATTGCCGGAAGGAGGGCTGGAAGCGTTAAAAGTTTTCGATGAACTATTGCTACCAGAGGCACTCTCCGCACTAAAAGTTACCTGTCTAACTCCTGTTCTACTACCCGTCGCCCCCGCTGTTCTTAGTTCTAATTTAAGGAACAGTTTGTTGGCCTGCGTCGGGTCGGATGCTTTAGCAGGGTCTGGATAGTAGCACCTATAAAGATAGGTTATTGTTACTATATACATAAACCCATCATCTCCTTTCCCAATATCAGTTTGGGCATTAGCGCTGCCTACCCCCCCCGCGAGGAGGGCAACCAGCAACCCTATTTTCAAAGCAAGCTTACTCATACGAAAAAAAACTTTTTAAATTTTATTTGCGTGCCCCTACTGCCAGAGGCCGCTGCTAAAGTATTTGGCCACGCGGAGGGTTTTCCTCATGGTAAACCCCAGCGACACCTCGTGCGATCCGGCATGCACGCCGCTCGTGCGGCCCAGCGCATAGTCGTAGCTGTAGCCCAAGCGAATGAGGGGCGTAATCCACACCTCGGCCATGAGCACCGCCGCGTTGCTGGGCTTGGCGTCCGCCACGGCGTTCACGGGCAGGGCTGTGCGCAGGCCTACGCCCACCCAGAGCCTGCCGGCAAAGGTGGCGGCGAGGTTCACGTCGAGCACCGGGGCCTCGTTGAGCGAGTAGCGCAGCATGGCCGCCGGCGACAGCCTCATGGAGCCAAGGTAAAAGTGAAGCCCCATCCCGAGGCAGGCGTAGGGGTTGATGATGCTCAGCGTGTCGGCGCCAAGCAGGCTGCCCAAGTTGGTGGCCGAAGCGCTGAGGTAGAACGATTTGCCGTAGTTGTAGTATAGCCCGAAGCGGAAGTCCGGCCGCATGTGGGCGTTGGGGAGCAGCGCCTCGTCGTCGAGGTCGTACAAGTCCGAGCCGTCCTCCACCCCCTTGTAGTCCTCGCGGGCTATGCCGCCGGCCAGCCCAAAGCTCAGGCGGTCGCCCATTTCGTTGAGGCGGATGCGGAAGGAGTAGTTAAAGTAGGCGCCCATAGTGCTCATCAGCCCCATCTGCTCGCTGAGCACCAGCAGCCCCCAGCCCATGCCCTTACCCTTGCCGAGGGATCCGTCAATGGATCCTACCTGCGAGCTGGGGGCGCCCTCGAAGCCCATCCACTGCTTGCGGTAGCTCAGCTGCACGTTGAGCGCCTCCTGGCTACCGGCCATGGCAGGGTTCAGCGTGAGGCCGTTGAACATGTACTGGCTTAGCTGCACCTCCTGCTGCGCGAACGCGCGCGATAGCAGCAGGCATGGCATCAGCAGCGCCACAAAAAAAATGCGCCTTTTCATAGGCAAATTATTAAGAAACTAAGTTTTAGTCATTGGCAAGCAAAGGTAAAAAAAATTATTAACAATCGAGTAAAAGTGGATAATAATTTCACGAAAAGTTTTGTAGCTTTGCGAAAGTAATTAAATAATAATGGCTTACGGCAACTCAACGTTATGACACTTAGCTACATTTGGATAGGGTTCTTTTTGGTGGCGTTTGCGGCGGCAGCGGTGCGGGCGCTGGCCTTTGGCGATGTGGAGGTATTTGCCCGCCTCATGGGGTCAACCTTCGACTCGGCCAAAACGGCCTTTGAAATTTCGCTGGGGCTTACCGGCGTGCTGTCGCTGTGGCTGGGCTTTATGAAGATAGGCGAGCGGGGCGGGGTCATCGGCCTCCTGTCGCGCCTCAGCGCACCGGCCTTCCGGCAGCTGTTCCCCGACCTGCCGAAGCGCCACCCGGCCAGCGGCGCTATCTTCATGAACCTGTCGGCCAACATGCTGGGGCTTGACAACGCCGCCACGCCCCTCGGCCTCAAGGCCATGCAGGAGATGCAGGCGCTCAACCCGCAGAAGGAGCGCGCCTCGAACCCCATGATCATGTTCCTTGCGCTCAACACGTCGGGGCTAACGCTGGTGCCCATCAGCGTGATGGTGTACCGTGCGCAGCTGGGCGCGGCCAACCCCACGGACGTGTTCCTGCCTATCCTGATTGCGACCTACTGCTCCACGCTGGCGGCCATCGTAGCCGTGTGCCTGTACCAAAAAATCAACCTGCTGCACCGGTCGCTGCTGCTGCTGCTGGGGGGGCTTACGGCCTTCGTGGCGCTGCTTGTCTTCTTCTTCTCCGCGCTGCCCAAGGATACGGTGGGGCTTTACTCCTCCTTTGGTGCAAACCTGCTGCTGCTGCTCATCATCATGGGCTTTTTTGTGGCGGGGATGCGCAAGAGGATTAACGTGTACGACGCCTTCATTGAGGGCGCCAAGGAGGGTTTTCGCACCGCCGTTACGATTATCCCCTACCTCGTGGCCATGCTCGTGGCCATTGGCATGCTCCGCGCCTCGGGCGCAATGGATGCGCTGGTGGGCGGCCTCGTGAGCGGGTTGGAGTGGGCGGGGCTGCGGGCGGACTTTGCCGGAGCGCTGCCCACGGCGCTCATGAAGCCCCTCAGCGGCAGCGGGGCGCGGGGGCTGATGGTGGACGCCATGCAGGCCTACGGCGTTGACTCGTTCGTGGGGCGGCTCGCCGCCACGATGCAGGGCGCCACGGACACCACGTTCTACATCTTGGCCGTTTACTTCGGCAGCGTGGGGGTGAAGCACACGCGCTACGCCGTAACCTGCGGCCTGATTGCCGATGCGGTGGGCATAGTGGCGGCCATTGCCGTGGCCTACGTGTTTTTTTAGCCTGCCGTCGCCGGCAGCATCTTTTTCAGGTGCTGCGCCGTGTAGCTTTTTTTGCAGCGGCACACCTCTTCGGGGGTGCCGGCGCAGAGTATTTCCCCTCCGGCAGCGCCGCCCTCCGGCCCAAGGTCGATGATGTGGTCGGCCACCTTCACCACGTCCAAGTTGTGCTCGATGACCACCACGGTGTTGCCGCGGTCCACCAGCTTGCCCAGCACTTCGAGGAGCACGCGCACGTCCTCGAAGTGGAGGCCGGTGGTAGGCTCGTCGAAGATGTAGAGGGTGCTGCCGGTGTCGCGCTTGGACAGCTCGGTGGCCAGCTTCACGCGCTGGCTTTCGCCGCCGCTCAGGGTGGTGCTGGGCTGCCCGAGCTTCACGTAGCCCAGCCCCACCTCTTGCAGGGCGTGCAGGCTGCGGTGTATGGAGGGCACGTGCTCAAAGATGGCGGCGGACTCGTCGATGGTCATTTCGAGCACGTCGTTGATGCTGCGCCCCTTGTAGCGCACGGCCAGCGTTTCGCGGTTGTAGCGCTTGCCGTTGCAGGCCTTGCAGGCCACATAGACGTCGGGCAGGAAGTTCATTTCGATGGTCTGCACGCCCGCGCCGCGGCACTCCTCGCAGCGCCCGCCCTTGACGTTGAACGAGAAGCGCCCGGCCTTGAAGCCGCGGATTTTGGCGTCGGGCGTGGCCTCAAAGAGCTTGCGGATTTCGCCGAACACGCTGGTGTAGGTGGCGGGGTTCGAGCGCGGCGTGCGGCCTATGGGCGACTGGTCAACCTCTACCACCTTATCTATATGCTCTATGCCCTCCACCTTCCGGTAGGGCAGCGGCGCTTGCAGCGAGCGGTAGAAGTGGGCGCTCAGGATGGGGTGCAGCGTTTCGTTGATGAGCGTTGACTTGCCGCTGCCCGACACGCCGGTGATGCACACCAGCTTGCCCAGCGGCAGCTCCAGCGTAACGTTTTTCAGGTTGTTGCCCGTGGCGCCCCGCAGCACCATTTTCTGGCCGCTGCCCTCGCGCCGCCTTGCGGGGAGGGGGATGCTCTTTTCGCCGCGCAGGTACTGCAAGGTGAGGGAGGGCGTGGCCTTGTCTGCCTCCGCTATTTTCCCCTGAAACACCAGCTTCCCGCCGTGCACCCCCGCGCCCGGCCCCACGTCCACCAGCCAGTCGGCGGCGCGCATCATCTCCTCGTCGTGCTCCACCACGATGACGGAGTTGCCCTCGTCGCGCAGCTTTTTGAGGGAGCTGATGAGGCGCACGTTGTCGCGCTGGTGCAGCCCGATGCTCGGCTCGTCGAGGATGTAGAGCACGTTGACCAGCTTCGAGCCTACCTGCGTGGCGAGGCGGATGCGCTGGCTTTCGCCGCCGGAGAGGCTGCTGCTGCCGCGGGCCAGCGAGAGGTAGCCCAGCCCCACGTCGAGCAGGAACGAGAGGCGGTTGCGGATTTCCTTGACAACCTCGCCGGCGATGGCCCGCTGGCGGGCGGTGAGCCGCGGCGCCAGCTCCGCGAACCACGCGGACAGCGCCTCCACGTCCATGCCCGACAGCTCGGCGATGTTCTTGTCCGCTATTTTGAAGTACAGCGCCTCCTCCTTGAGGCGCGAGCCGTTGCAGGCAGGGCAGGTGCGGTGCGAGATGTAGCGCTCCAGCCCCGCCTGCCCCTGCTCGTCCTCGCGCTCGCGGCGGCTGGCGATGATGCTCACCACGCCCTCGAAGCTGAGGAAGTACTCCGAGGCGAGGCCAAGCTTGCTGCCGTCAACGCGGAAGGCCTCCTGCGTGCCGAAGAGCACGGCCTCCAGCCCGTCGGCGGGGATGGCCTCGATGGGGTCGCCGAGCGAGAAGCCAAACTTTTTGCCTATGCCCTCTATTTGGGCAAAGAGCAGGCTGCTCTTCTCCGCGCCCAGCGGGGCGATGCCGCCGCGGCGGATGCTCTTTTTGCGGTCGGGGATAAGCTTGTCCACGTCGGCCTCGGCCACCACGCCCAGCCCGTTGCAGCGGGGGCAGGCGCCCTGCGGCGAGTTGAACGAGAAGGAGTGCGGGGCAGGCTCGTTGTACGACAGGCCGGTGGTGGGGCACATCAGGTGGCGGCTGTAGAAGCGGGACTCCTGCGTGTCGGCGTCGAGGGCTATCAGGGTGCCGGCGCCCTGGTGCATGGCGCCGACAATGGCGCTGAGCAGGCGCTTGCGGTCGTCCTCGCCGCTGCCGGGGATGACCTTGTCCACCACCAGCTCCACGAAGTGCGTTTTGTAGCGGTCGAGCTTCATCAGGGGCTTCATCTCGCGCACCTCGCCGTCCACGCGCACGGAGAGGTAGCCCTTGCGCCGCAGCTGCTCAAACAGCTCCTTGTAGTGCCCCTTGCGCCCCTTCACCACCGGGGCCAGCACCAGCAGCTTGCGCCCGGCGAACTGCTCGAGCATGAGGTCGGCAATCTGGGCGTCGGTGTAGCGCACCATCGGCTCGCCGGTGTTCTTGGAGTAGGCCACGGCAGCGCGGGCAAAAAGCAGGCGCAGGAAGTCGTATATCTCGGTCGTGGTGCCCACCGTCGAGCGGGGGTTCTTCGAGGTTGTTTTCTGCTCGATGGAGATGACGGGGCTAAGGCCGGTGATCTGCTCCACGTCAGGGCGCTCCATGCTGCCCACGAACTGCCGCGCGTAGGCCGACAGGGTTTCCATGTAGCGCCGCTGCCCCTCGGCGTAGATGGTGTCGAAGGCCAGCGACGACTTGCCGCTGCCGCTCAGCCCCGTAATCACCGTGAGCGCCCCCCGCGGAATGGTAACGCTCACGTTTTTGAGGTTGTGCACGCGGGCGCCCGTAACCTCTATCTTAGTTTCTTCCATAGCTGTCAGTATCAATATTTACCGGTAAACCTTTTCCTTTAGGCACGGCAAAAGTAGCTATTTTTTCAGGAGTAGCCGCGCCTTCTCCCCTCAAATATTGCCGCCATGAAAAAAAATTATACCTTTGCCGCAACAAAAAGGCAAAAATGGTAGAAGGCCGAAAGCTGGCGCAGCAGGCGCAGTTTCCCCCTACTCCACCAGCCTAATTTCCACCCTTCTGTTCTTTCTGCGGTTTTCCTCGCTGGTGTTGGGCGCCGCCGGCGAGGCTTCGGCCTTGCTGGCGGTGGTGATGCGCGAGGCGGCTACGCCCTTCTGCACAAGGTAATTTTTCACCTTGTCCGCGCGCTGCTGGCCAAGGTAGATGTTCATCGCGTGGGTGCCGAGGTCGCAGGTGTACCCCTCTACGACAATATGCTTCTCCGGGCACTGCTTCAAAAACTCCGCCCGCTCGTCAAGCTCCACTTGCGCCGCTGCCGACAGGTGCGAGGGCTGCGTGCCCCGCACCATGTAGCCGTTGATGGGCCGCTCTATCCTTACCTTGCTGCATATATCCTCCGGCGCTTCGCGGACAACTTCGCGGACGGTAACAAATACCGTATCAACACTCTTCACCAGCACGGTGTTGGTAACCACCACCGTGTCCACCATCCACACCGTATCGCGGCAGCCCGCCAGCGGCGTTGCCGCGAGCAGCGTATCCGTGGCTGGCTTTGGCCAAACGAACGCCAGGCGCAGCATCACCCCTGCCGCCAGCAGCGCCACTTTATCCACTAAGCGCTGGCCGCTGGCCGTGGGCGAGGGCGAGGGCGAGCTGAAAACGTTGTTGACGCGGTAGGCCGTGGGCTGCTGGGGGTCGTAGGGCACAAAGGGCGCGGAGGCTGAGGCAACGTTCACGTTGTTCAGCCCGTAGTCGAGGTACAGCCCCGTGTAGAGCCGCCAGCGCCTGGCGGGCGCCCAGCGCAGGCCGGCCTCCAGCGCGGCGGAGGCCGACACCTTCAGGGCGAGCGCCCCGCTGCCCGCCGCGCCCGGGTACACCCCGAAGCCCTGCCGCTCGTCCTCATTGCCGCCCCAGCTGTCAAGGGGAGGGTAGTAGCCGCGGGTGGTGGCGGTGAACGCCGCCGTGCGGTAGCTCGCCGCCAGCGGAAACCCTACGCTCACCCCCGCCTGCGCGTAGAAGCGCCCCGCAACGAACCGCGCTTGCAGCGGGATGTTGAGGTAGCGGGCCTGCTGTAGCTCGTCGTGCCCCGCGAGGGTGGCGTGCAGGGCAAACGGGTCACCGTCGTGGTCGTGCAGGTCGGGCGTAACGAGCGCCACGCCGTTCAGCGCGGCGGAGGCGCGGTGGAAGGACATCCCTATGCCCGTAACCACGCCCCAGCGGGGGCTGAAGTGGTAGGCGTAGCCCAGACCACATTGCCCGCCCAGCCCCCAGGCGCTGCTGCCCACCGCGGGGTTGTAGCTCAGCGTGGACAGCCCGCCGCCGCCGAATACGCTTAGCTCGTGGTGCCGCTGCGCTACCGCCGCGGCGCTGAGCGCCGCGGTAAAAAGAAAAAGGAGTGCTCGCTTCATGGGTCTTACTTGGCATATAAAATTTATCTCTCCTGCCGCCGCTACTGCTTCACCTGCTTCACCACCTTGGCCGCGCGGCCCCCTACCTTCACAACGTACACGCCGGGGGGCAGCCGCGCAATGTCAACGGTGGTGAGGTTGCCCACGATGGGCTGCTTGGCCACCAGCACGCCCTGCAGGTCGTACACCTCGGCCATGTCGCCCGGCTTCCACTGCTCGCCGGCGATGGTCAGCTGCTCGCCGGCGGGGTTGGGGTACACGCGCAGCGGCGCGTAGCCTTCGCCGCCTACAGCGGTGGCCGTGCCGTGCACGTAGCTGGTGGAGACCTGCGTGGCGCCCGACGTGGTTACTATCTCAAAGCGGTAGGTGGCGCCCACCGTCAGCACGTTCACCGCGGTTTCGGTGGGGGCGCTCACCTGCTCCCCGTTTTTGTACCAGCGGTAGATGGCCACGTGGTATCCGTTGGCCTTCAGGCGGTTGAGGTTCATCATCAGCTCGCCGCTGGGCTTCACCACGGCGTAGGTGAGGAAGTCCAGCAGCCCCGCCACGCTCCACGCCACGCTCCGCGCGGCTGTTGGCTCGTCGCCCTTATCCCACCGGTGGTTGCCGTCGGGCGTTACGGTGGCGGTGTAGTGGCCCGTGGCCACGGCGGTGTTTTCGCCGCCGACGATGTAGCCCTCGCCGGCATCAACGCCGGTCTTCGGCTCGCCGTCGTACACCAAGCCGGTGTTGGCCTGCGGGGTGGGGATAGGCTTGCGGGCAATGGCCACCCACACGGAGGCGGCCCCCGCCGCATAGTTTGCCGTGGCCGCGTAGGCGGCGGGGTGGTACGCGCCGGGCACGCTGCCCACAAGCGTGGTGCTCGCCTCCTCCTCCCACGCCCAGCCCGCGGGCAGGTGGGCGGCGATGTCCGCCAGCGTCTGCCCGTAGGTGGCCGCCAGCGTAACCGTGTCGGGGGCACCGGGCGCGTCGGCCTTGGTAATGGCGAAGGGGTACGGGTCGCTCACCACCTCAAGGTAGCTGGCCGTGGCCGCAAAGGTGGCGGTTACGGTGTAGCTGCCTGCGCTGGCGGGCGCGGCGGCGCTTGGCCCGTAGGCAATGCCGGCGGTGCTGGCGCCGGCGTAGAGGTAGCGAACGTCGTTGCGGTTGTTGGTGGCGGTAATGGGCACGGGGGCGTTGGCGGCGGCGCCGTACACCCAGCCGGCGAGGGCTACGCTGCCCGCGCCCTCCGCCTTGGCAATAGCCCACGCTACGCTGCGGGCAAGCGTGGGGTCGGCACCCACGACCCACTGGTGGTTGCCGTCGGGCTTTACGGTGGCGAGGTAGCTGCCCGCGCCGCCGGCGGTGTTCTCCCCCCCTACAGTGTAGCCCAGGCCGGCGGCCACGCCGGTTTTCAGCGTGCCATCGTGCACCCAGCCGGCGTGCGCCTGCGGGACGGGGATAGGCCGACGGGCTATGGTGACCTTTACCGTGGCCAGCCCCGCCGCGTAGCTACCCTGCTCCGCATACGTGGCGGGGTGGTATGCGCCGGGGACGCTGCCCACGGCGGCGGCGGATGGATCCTCCGCTGCCCAGGCCCAGCCCGCGGGCAGCTGGCCGGCGATGTCTGCCAGCGTTTCGCCGTAGGTGGCCGCGGCGGTGCGCGGCGCGGCGGGCGCGGGCGCCCGAGCAATGGTGAAGGCCGCGGACACGCTCAGCGCATTGTAGCTGGCCGTCTCCGCAAAAATGGCCGTAACGGTGTACGCGCCTGCGCTGTCGGGCCGGTCTTCGCTTGGCCCGTAGGCGGTGCCGCTGTTGCTGGCGCCGACGTAGCGGTAGGCAAGGGCGTCAACGTCATGCGTGGCGGTACGGGGGACGGGGGCGTTGGCCGCGGCATCGTAGGCGCCGTACACCCAGCCGGCAATGGCTACGCTGCCCGCGCCCACAGCCTTGTGCACCGTGAGGGGCACGTTCTGCGGGGGAATCGCCGCGTAGTTGGCCGCAAAGTGAAGGTTGGGCGTGAACGTAACCTCGTAGCCGACAGCGGCGCCGGCGGGGGGGAGGGTGGCCGGAGCGCTCCACGCAAAGGTGCCGTACTGCGTGCTGCCGCCCGTCAGCGCCGAGGCAGCCAGCAGCGCACCGTAGGTGATGTCTGCGGCCTTCGGGAAGGCGAAGTTGAGCACCTTCTCTGGATCCGCGACCTTAGAAATGGTGAAGACCGCCGGGGCGCTCACCACTGCGGTGTAGTTGGCCGCCTCCCTGAAGGCAACCGTAACGGTGTAGTTGCCCGCAGCGACGGGCTGGGTGGGGCTTGGCCCGTAGCTGGTGGGGGCTATGCCGGCGTAGGTAACGCTGCTCAGGTCGCTTAGGTCCTCGCTGTTGGTGGGCGATGTCAGGACTATCTCATTGGCCGCCTCGCCAAATGTCCAGCCCGCGAGGCTCACGCTGCCCTCGCCTGGGGCCTTTGCCACGTGCACCGTAAGCTTCCCTGTCGCCGCCTCGTAGTTGCCGCTGGGGTGGGTGTAGGTGGCGTCGAACAGCTGGTTGTTGCCCGCGACTACCGGCGTGGCCGGCGCGTCCCACACGTAGTCGGCGGGCGGCGCAATGTTGGCCTGCGTGAGCGTGGGCGTGTAGGTGGCGCTCAGCGCCGGCGGAGCGCCGAAGGCGCCCGCGGCCTTGGCGATGGTGAAGACCACCGGGGCGCTCACCAGCCTGCTATAGTTGGCCTGCTCCGGAAAGGTAGCCGTGACGGTGTAGGTGCCCGCGGCGCTGGGCGGGACGGTGCTGGCGACGTAGGCGGTGGGAGCTACGCCTTCGTAGGAGTAGGTAACGACGCCCGCGAGGTGGGTGGCCGTGGTCGGGACAAGGGCGCTGGGGGTGGCGCCGTACACCCAGCCTGCGAGGGCTACGGTGCCCGCGCCCGCGGCCTTGGCCACGTGCACCGTAATCTTCCCCTTCGCCGCCTCGTAGTTGCCGCTGGGGTGGGTGTAGGTGGCGTCGAACTCCTGGTTGTTGCCCGCGACTACCGGCGTGGCCGGCGCGTCCCACACGTCGTCGGCGGGCGGCGCACTGTTGGCCTGCGTGAGCGTGGGCGTGTAGGTGGCGCTCAGCTCGTCCGGCGTGCCGAAGGCGCCCGCGGCCTTGGCGATGGTGAAGACCACCGGGGCGCTCACCAGCTGGCTATAGTTGGCCTGCTCCGGAAAGGTAGCCGTGACGGTGTACGTGCCCGCAGCGCTGGGCGGGACGGTGCTGGCGACGTAGGCGGTGGGAGCTACGCCTTCGTAGGAGTAGGTAACGACGCCCGCGAGGTGG
>JAITMY010000173.1 GCA_031290755.1 Prevotellaceae bacterium | reverse complement strand
AGCGGATAGTAGTACTCCCATTTTTTTATAAGCAAAGTTGTTGTTGTTATCAAAATCCTGGTGCAAAGATAGGGATTAATTTTGAACTACCAAATTTTTTTAGCAAAAAATGCTATCTTTGCAAAAACACATTTAAGCGTATGGTTAAGCAGCTGTTTATTCTCTTGTGCGCCGCCCTGCTCGCGCTGGGCAGCTGCGCCGACGGCAGGCCTGCCGTTGTCCCCGAAGACGTGATGCAGTCCATTTACGAGGAGGTGAAAACGCCCTACAAGTACGGCTTGGTGATGGTGCCCGAAGGCCCCGACAAGAAGCTGGACTGCCCCACCGTTTTTCGCTGCCGCGGCAGGTGGTACATGACCTACATCGCCTACGACGGCAGGGGCTACGAAACGTGGCTGGCCCAGAGCGACAGCCTGCTGGACTGGACAACGCTGGGGCGCATCATGCCCTTCACGCCCTACGGCTGGGACGCCAACCAGAAGGCCGGGTACCTCGCGCTGCAAGACTACACGTGGGGCGGCAGCTACGCCGTGCAGCAGCACGCCGGCAAGCACTGGATGTCGTACATCGGGGGCAGCGACAAGGGCTACGAAACCGGGCAGCTCGCCGTCGGCGTGGCCTACACCAGCGACAGCCTCACCGCCCCGCACGAGTGGAAGCGCCTGCCCGCCCCCGTGCTCTCCCCGGTTGACGCCGACGTGCGCTGGTGGGAGAACCGCAAGCACTACAAGAGCACGGTGATTTGGGACAAGGAAAAGCTCACGGGCTACCCCTTCGTGATGTTCTACAACGCCAACGGCGACACCACCGGAAGCAGCCGCCTGCGCTGGTTCGAGCGCATCGGCATGGCCGTTTCCGACAACATGACCACGTGGAAGCGCCTTGGCCGCGAGCCGGTGCTGGCGCACTCGCACGGCATCACCGGCGATGCCGTCATCCAAAAAATCGGCGACGTGTTCGTGATGTTCTACTTCGGCGCCTTCTGGGAGGGCCACGAGCGGGAGGCCTTCAACAGCTTCGCCTGCTCCTACGACCTGCTGCACTGGACGGACTGGACGGGCGCCTTCCTGATAACCCCCTCGGAGAAGTACGACAACCTCTACGCCCACAAGTCGTTCGTTTTGAAGCACAACGGCGTGGTGTACCACTTCTACAACGCGGTAGATGAGCAGCAAAACCGCGGCATCGCCGTGGCCACCTCCAAAGATTTGGGCAAAAGCCCCCTACGGTTCAACAGCGCTTCGCCAAAGCCATGATGCAGCGAACGTTGCATATATTTAAGAAAAAAATCGGCAAAACTTTTGGTAGATAGAAAAAAATATATACTTTTGTGGCGGTAATGGCTTTTTCCTCATACGAAGCGCACCCCGTTCCTATTTATACATTGTTATAGCTTATACTTTTACTTACATGAGAAATTTTTCTAAAATCCCTGTTGATTTTCAGGGAGTAACTAATTATCAACCCTAAAAAAATATTTATGTATGACATTTTAGCCCTCAACGACATGTCGTTAGAGCAGCTGCGGGAAATTGCGCTTCAGCTGAACGTTAAAAAAGCAGACACGCAAGGCAAAGATGAGCTGATCTATAAGGTGCTCGACGAGCAGGCGGTGCAGCGCTCCAAAGGCGGCGGCGGCCATGCTGCCCCCCCCGCGGAAGGCAGCGGGCCGAAAAAGCGAGGCCGGAAGCCGCGCATTGACAAGCCGACGCAGGCGGCCACCCCACAGCCGCAGCCGCCGGTAGCCGCGCAGCCACAGCCACAGCAGCCATCGTTGCAGGGCGCTCCCCCCGTGAAAATCCCCGGCAAGCGCGGGCCAAAGCCCAAAAACAAGGGGCTGGTGCCCCCCCCGCCGCAGCCCCGCGAGGAGCCGCCGCAGGCGTCGCCCGATATATTTTCCACCGTAATAAGCCACCCGGCCATCATCACCACGCAGCAGCAGCAACCCCCGCGGGCGCCGCAGCCGCCTGTGGCAGAGGTTGCAGCCAGCCTCCCGACGGCGCCGCCGCAGGATACGAAGGACAGGCCGCAGCCGCCGCAGCAGCAGGAAAAAAAGTACGAGTTCGATGCGCTGGTGCCCGCTACCGGCACGCTGGAGGTGCTGGCCGACGGCTACGGCTTCCTCCGCTCGGCGGACTACAACTACCTTAGCTCCCCGGACGACATCTACGTGTCGCAGTCGCAAATCAAGCTCTTTGGGCTGAAAACAGGCGACACCGTAACCGGCAACATCCGCCCCCCGAAGGACAACGAAAAGTTCTTCCCGCTGGTGAAAGTCAGCTCCATCAACGGGCGCGACCCCGCGTACATCCGCGACCGCGAAACGTTTGACTACCTTACGCCCCTCTTCCCCGAAGAGAAATTCAACATCACCGGCAACGGGCACAACAACCTCTCCACCCGCGTGGTGGACTTGTTCTCCCCCATCGGCAAGGGGCAGCGCGGCCTGATTGTGGCGCAGCCCAAAACCGGCAAAACCGTGCTGCTAAAGGATATAGCCAACGCTATAGCGGCCAACCACCCGGAGGTGTACATGATCATGCTGCTCATTGACGAGCGCCCCGAGGAGGTTACCGACATGCAGCGCAGCGTGCACGCCGAGGTCATATCCTCCACCTTCGACGAGCCGGCAGAGCGGCACGTGAAGATAGCCAACATCGTGCTCGAAAAGGCAAAGCGCATGGTAGAGTGCGGGCACGACGTGGTGATTGTGCTCGACTCCATCACCCGCTTGGCGCGCGCGTTCAACACCGTGCAGCCCGCCTCGGGCAAGGTGCTGAGCGGCGGCGTGGACGCCAACGCGCTCCACAAGCCCAAGCGCTTTTTCGGCGCCGCCCGCAACATCGAGCACGGCGGCTCGCTCACCATCCTCGCCACCGCCCTCATAGACACCGGCTCGAAGATGGACGAGGTGATATTCGAGGAGTTTAAGGGCACCGGCAACATGGAGCTACAGCTCGACCGCAAGCTCTCCAACAAGCGCATATTCCCCGCCGTGGACGTGATGCAGAGCAGCACCCGCCGCGACGACCTGCTGGTGGACAAGGACGTGCTGAGCCGCATCTGGGTGCTCCGCAACTACCTGTCGGACATGAACTCCGTGGAGGCAATGGACTTTATGCGCAACCGCCTGCCCAAAACAAGGGACAACGCCGAGTTCTTGGCCACCATGAACGGTTAGAAGGCTGATTATTGGCTACTTGAAGAGGGTAACAAGCCAAGCCTTGTTGCCCTCTTTAAGTATTTAGCCTTATTTCAGACTTTTTAGCATAACTATTTATTTTGCAATTTGGCAGTATTTAGGATTTAGTTACCTTTAAAATTTGAATATTAGCGTGATTTTTAGCGACGTTGAAATATTGTAGGCGAGATGTATAACCAAAAAATGTGCTGCGATAAAAAAATTAAAAGCGCCCTCTTGTCAGTATTTTGCAAAGACGGACTTGATGAAATAGTGCAATACCTTGATAGCAAGGGGGTAAAAATCTACTCCACCGGTGGGACGCTGAGCTTCATCGAAGGCTTGGGCGTGAAGGCGCAAGCGGTGGAAAGCCTCACCGGCTACCCCTCTATCCTTGGCGGCAGGGTGAAGACCCTGCACCCCAAGGTGTTTGGCGGCATACTTGCCCGCCGCGGCGCCCCTGAGGACGGCGCGCAGCTGGCGCAGTACGAAATTCCCGAAATCGACTTAGTAGTTGTTGACCTCTACCCCTTTAAGGAGACCCTTGCCGCGGGGGGGAGCGAGGCCGACATCATTGAAAAAATCGACATCGGCGGCATCTCGCTCATCCGCGCGGCGGCGAAAAACTTCGACGACGTGGCGGTGGTGGCCTCGCGCAGGCAGTACCCCGAGCTGCTGACCATGCTGGAAAAAAACGACGGCGGCACCACGCTGGCCAACCGCAAGTACCTTGCGGCGCAAGCGTTTAACGTGTCGAGCCACTACGACCACGCCATCTTTGGCTACTTCAACCGCGAGGGGGGCATCCCCTCGTTCGACTTCAGCGTGGAGGGCAGCATGGCGCTGCGCTACGGCGAAAACCCCCACCAGCAGGCAACCTTCTTTGGCGACTTCGACGGCATGTTCGCGCAGTTGCACGGCAAGGAGTTGTCGTACAACAACCTGCTGGACATCGAGGCGGCGGTGAGCCTCATCGGCGAGTTCGGCGAGCCGACGTTTGCCGTCATCAAGCACACCACCGCCTGCGGCGCGGCCTCGCGGCCCACGCTGCTGCACGCGTGGGCCGCGGCGCTGGCCGGCGACCCGGTGTCGGCCTTTGGCGGGGTGCTGGCGTGCAACCGCCCGCTGGACGCCGCCACCGCCGCGGAAATCAGCAAGCTGTTCTTCGAGGTAATCATCGCTCCGGACTACGAGGCC
Organism: Prevotellaceae bacterium; assembly: GCA_031290755.1. Lineage (GTDB taxonomy): Bacteria > Bacteroidota > Bacteroidia > Bacteroidales > UBA932 > JAITMY01. The sequence goes on along the minus strand of JAITMY010000173.1, from coordinate 8,462 downwards.
GAGGCCTTGGAGGTGCTGAAGCAAAAGAAAAACCGCATCATCCTCGTGGCGAAGAACCCCGCGCTCCCCGCCATGCAATGCCGAACGCTGCTGGGCGGCGTGGTGGTGCAGGAGCGCGACGACGCTACCGAAACAGAGCAAAGCATGACCTGCGTAACCCGCGCTAAGCCTACGGCGGAGCAGGTGAGCGATTTGATTTTTGCCAACAAGCTGGTGAAGCACTCTAAGTCGAACGCTATCGTGCTGGCCCGGGGCGGGCAGCTGCTGGCCAGCGGCGTGGGGCAGACCTCGCGCGTGGACGCGCTGCGCCAAGCCGTGGACAAGGCCGCCACGTTTGGCTTTTCGCTGCGGGGCGCCGTGATGGCCTCCGACGCCTTCTTCCCCTTCCCCGACTGCGTGGAGCTTGCGCACAAGGCAGGGGTGGCGGCCATTGTGCAGCCGGGCGGCTCGGTAAACGACCAGAAGAGCATCGACTACTGCAACGACAACGGCGTGGCGATGGTGGCCACGGGCGTGCGGCACTTTAAGCATTAGCAAAGGATTTGAGGCACTATTATTTTAATAAGAACTAAAAAAACATTATGGGACTTTTTTCATTCATGACGCAGGAGCTGGCGATGGACTTGGGCACCGCCAACACCGTAATCATCCACAACGACCGCATAGCGGTGGATGAGCCTTCGATTGTGGCCATAGACCAGAACAGCGGCAAGCTGATTGCCGTGGGGGAGGTGGCGCGGCAGATGCACGGCAAAACGCCGGAGAACATCAAGACCGTTCGCCCGCTGCGCGACGGGGTGATTGCCGACTTCAACGCGGCAGAGCAGATGATGCGCGGCTTGATAAAAAAGACAAACTCCGGCAGCCGCATGTTCAAACCCTCGCTGCGCATCGTGGTGTGCATACCCTCGGGGAGCACCGAGGTGGAAATTCGGGCGGTGCGCGACTCTGCCGAGCACGCCGGAGGGCAGGACGTGTACCTGATATACGAGCCTATGGCCGCCGCGCTGGGCATCGGCATTGACGTGGAGGCGCCGGAGGGCAACATGGTGGTGGACATCGGCGGCGGCACCGCCGAAATTGCCGTCATCGCGCTGGGCGGCATCGTGTGCAACAAGAGCGTCCGCGTGGCCGGCGACGTGTTCACCTCGGACATCCAAACCTACATGCGCTACCAGCACAACATCAAAATCGGCGAGCGCACCGCCGAGGAGATAAAAATCAGGGTGGGCAGCGCCATCACCGACTTGGTTGACCCCCCGCAGGACATGTCGGTGCGCGGGCCGAACCTGATGACGGCGCTCCCCGTGGAGGTGTCCGTGAGCTACCAAGAGGTGGCCTACAGCCTCGACCGCTCCATCTCGAAGATTGAGAGCGCCGTGCTGGGCGTGCTGGAGCAAACCCCCCCCGAGTTGTACGCAGACGTGGTGGCCAAGGGCATATTCCTCACCGGCGGCGGGGCGCTGCTGCGCGGCTTGGACAAGCGCCTGTCGGAAAAAATCAACATCCCGTTCCACGTGGCCGAAGACCCGCTGCACGCCGTGGCGCGGGGCACCGGCATTGCGCTGAAGAACAGGGGGCACTTCCCGTTCCTGATGCGTTAAAAAGACAGGTGCGCACGCAATGGGCAACTTGCTGAGGTTTATACTCCGCTTTCGTGGATTTATTCTCTTCCTCGTGCTGGAGGGCGTTGCCTTAGCTATGCTTTTGCAGAACGCCGACTACCAGCGAACGCAAGTGTTCAGCGCCCTACAGGCGGTGCAGAGCTACTGCTACAGCATGGGGAGCGACGTGTCCGGCTACTTTTCGCTGCGCAAGGACAACGAGGGCCTGCTGCGCGAAAACGCCAAGCTGCGCAACGCGCTCGACCACTACCAGAACCAGCGCACGGCCACAGACATACAGACGGAGCAGCTCAACGGCAAGCTGTTCACCTTTCTGCCCGCCAAGGTGGTGAACAACACAACCAACAAGCAGCACAACCTCCTGATGCTAAACGTGGGCGAGGAGCAGGGCATCACCTCCGAAATGGGCGTGATTGCCGACAACGGCGTGGTGGGCATCGTGATAAACACGTCGGAGCACTACGCCATTGTGATGTCGCTGCTCAACCGCGACTTCAGAATCAGCGCACGGCTCAAGCGCAGCGGCCACCTGGGAACGCTCATGTGGGACGGCCTCAACTACCAAGAGGCCATCCTGTCGGAGGTGCCGCAGCACGTGCCCGTAATGGTGGGCGACACCGTCGAAACGAGCGGCCACTCGGCCATGTTCCCCGAAGGCATCACGGTAGGCACGGTCATCTACTACAAAACCAAAAAGGGGAACTTTCACGAAATCCGCCTGAAGCTCAACGGCGACTTCAAGAAGCTGCGCTTTGTGAACGTGGTGAAGTCCATACACTACGACGAGCAGAAGAACCTCGAAAAGCAAACCATCACACCAACGCAATGAACAAGCCGCTCAACTCCACACTGGCTGCCGCAGCGCTGGTGGCAATGCAAATCCTGCTGTTCAACAACCTACAGCTGCGCGGGGTGCTCGACTCGTTCGTGGCGCCGAGCATCTACATCCTCTACCTCATCATGCTGCCGGTGAACGCCTCGAGGGTGAGCCTGCTGGCGGCCTCGTTCCTGCTGGGGCTAACGGTTGACCTGTTTTCGGGGCACCTCGGCGTGCACACGGCGGCCTGCGTGCTCGCGGGCTTCGTGCGCCCCTCGGTAACCACCCTGCTCATCAGCCACGAGGAGAGCAACAAGAACGTCCGCATATCCATCTACTCGCTCGGGCTGTTCTACTTTTTCCTCTACGCCTTTACCATCGCCCTTATCTTTCACCTGACGCTGTTTTTTTTAGAGGCGTTTTCCTTTTACGAGCTACACATCACCCTGCTGCGCACGCTCCTGAGCTCCATTGCGGCGGTGGTGATTATGATACTCATCGAAGTCTTTTTTGAGCGAAAAAAATAAGCGCAGCCCCTACCGTGAACGAATTTGCAAATAGAAAGCAGTACATTCTTGTATTCTTTGCCTTTGTAGCCGCCATCCTGCTCATTCGCCTGTTCTACATTCAGGTGGTGGACGGCACCTACAAGCGCATCGCCAACCAGAACGGCACGCGCAACGAGGTCATCTACCCCGCGCGCGGGCTTATCTACGACCGCAACGGGGAGCTGCTGGTGGGCAACCAAACGGTGTACGACATCGTGGTGGTGCCCCGCGAGCTGTCCACCTTCGACACCGCGGCGCTGGCGCAGGTGCTGGGCATCTCGGCAGACCAAATTGTCGCTACGCTGCGGGACATCAAGGCCAAGGCCAAAAAGATAGCGGCCTTCCAGCCCACGCTGTTCTACAAGCAAATTTCCACCGAGGCCTTTGCCCTGCTGCGGGAGAAGTGGTTCAAACTCCCCGGCTTCTACGCCCTGCCGCGCAGCGTGCGCACCTACCCGCGCAGCGTGGCGGGCAACCTCATCGGCTACATCAGCGAGGCCGACTCGAGCACCATTGCCGCCGACATGTTCTACACGCAGGGCAGCTACGCCGGCAAGATAGGCATCGAGCAGGCCTACGAGCTGCCGCTGCGCGGCAAGCGGGGGCTGAACGTCTATGTGCGCGACGTTTACAACCGCATCAAAAACTCCTACGCCGACGGAATGCACGACACGGTGGCCACCCCCGGCGCCAACATCGTGTGCACCATCGACGCCGGCCTGCAAGAGTACGGCGAGCGCCTGATGGCAAACAAGGTGGGCAGCATTGTGGCCATTGAGCCGGCCACGGGCGAAATCCTGTCGCTGGTGTCCACCCCCGGCTTCGACCCCAGCCTGTTCAACGACGTGCACCAGCTGGCCGCCCGCGGTGCGCTGAGCACCGACCCGATGAAGCCGCTGTTCAACCGCGCGGTGATGGCGCAGTACCCGCCAGGCTCCACTTTCAAGTGCCTCAACGCGCTGGTGGGGCAGCAGGAGGGGGTGGCCACCGTGGGCACCAGCTACCCGTGCAGCAACGGCTACTACTCGGGCAGGCTGCACGTGGGCTGCCACAAGCACTTTTCGCCCACCACCCTCGTGCAGTCCCTACAGGTGTCGTGCAACGCCTACCACTGCCACCTCTTTCGCAGCATCATCGACAAGTACGATATTCCGCAGGAGGGCTTCAACGCATGGCGCCGGCACATTGCGAGCTTCGGCATCGGGCAGCGGCTGGGCACAGACATCCCCAACGAGCTGCGCGGCCTGCTGCCCACCGTGGCCACCTACGACCGCCAGCACGGCGCCAACCGCTGGAAGTCGCTGAGCATCGTCTCGCTGGCCATAGGGCAGGGCGAGCTGGGGGTTACGCCCATGCACATGGCCAACGTAGCCGCCACCATCGCCAACCGAGGATTTTTCTACACGCCCCACGTGGTGAAGGAAATTCAGGGCGGGCAGCCCGACAGCCGCTTCCTCACGCCCCACGCCACCACCATCAGCCCCGCGCACTTTGCGCCGGTGGTGGAGGGCATGTACATGGCGGTGAACAGCGAGTTTGGCGGCACCGCCCGCCACGTCAAGATAGCCGACATCGCCCTCTGCGGCAAAACCGGCACGGCGCAGAACCCCCACGGCCAAGACCACTCGGCGTTTATTTGCTTCGCGCCCAAGGACAACCCCAAAATTGCCGTCGCCGTGTATATCGAAAACGGCGGCAGCGGCGCCAAGTGGGCGGCGCCCACCGCCAGCCTCATGGTAGAGCAGTACCTCAAGAAAAAAGTTACCCGAAAGTGGCTCGAAGATTACGTTCTCAACGGAGATTTAATACATCAGCAAAGCAGTGTACCAAAGGAGCAGTAAAATACCGGCAAGGATGGACTGGCTGGTCGTCCTGATGTGGCTTGCGCTAATGAGCATAGGCCTGATGGGCATATACGCCGTGGGGTATAGCGACGAGCACGTGCGCTTTTTCGACCCCGCCAGCCGCAGCAGCGCGCAGGCGATGTGGGTGGGCGTGGCCTTCCTCATCGCCTTTCTGGTGATGCTGGTTGAGGGGCGGTTCTACCACTTCTTCGCCGAGGCGCTCTACGCGCTGTCGCTGCTGCTCATGGTGGCCACGCTCCTCTTTGGCCGCGAAATCAACGGCTCGAAGTCGTGGCTGGCGCTGGGGCCGCTCAGCGTGCAGTCGGTAGAGTTCATGAAGGTGGCCACCGCGCTCATGCTGGCCAAGGTGATGGGCGCCCACGAGTTCCGCCTCCAAAACGTTCGGGACATCGTGCGGGCAGCCCTCGTGGTGGCGGCGCCCGTAGGGCTGGCGCTGGGGCAGCACGACATGGGGTCGTCGCTCGTGTTCGTGGCGCTCATCGTGGTGCTCTACCGCGCGGGGCTGCGCACGTGGATTGTGCTGTCGGGCCTCTTCTTCGTGTTCCTGTTCATCCTCTCGCTGCTGGTGGCGCAGGAGGCCATCATCATCTTTCTGGGGCTGGTGTTCGTGGGCATCTTCATGATCGTCAGCCAGCGCTACAGGTACGGGCTAATCGCCATCGGCATCATCGCGGTGAGCACCGTGGCGCTCTACTTCGGGCCGCAGCTCTTCGACGTCCACCTCTCGCTGTTCGAGGCGCTGCTCATTGCCCACGCCGCCATGCTGCCCGTGGCGGCGGTGTATGCGTGGTGGAGCAGGCTCCACTACATCTTCCTCGTTGTCGGGTTCTTTGTGGCCGCGGTGGGCACGTGCTACTCGGTGGACTACGTGTTCGACAACGTGCTGAAGGAGCACCAGCGCCGCCGCATCAACGACCTGCTGGGCATCGAGTCCGACATCAAGGGCTGGGGCTACAACGTGTATCAGTCGAAGGTGGCCATTGGCTCGGGCGGGTTCACGGGGAAGGGCTTCCTTGAGGGGACGCAGACCAAGGGCAGCTTTGTGCCCGAGCAGAGCACAGACTTCATCTTCTGCACGCTGGGCGAGGAGTGGGGCTTCGTGGGGGCGCTGGTGGTGCTAGCCCTCTACCTGCTGCTGCTGGCGCGGCTGGTGGGCATCGCCGAGCGGCAGAAGAGCACGTTTGCCAAGCTCTACGGCTACGGCGTGGCAGCCATCCTCTTCTTCCACTTCGCCGTGAACATCGGCATGACCATCGGCGTGATGCCCGTGGTGGGCATCCCCCTGCCATTCATCAGCTACGGCGGGTCGTCGCTCTGGGCCTTCACCATCCTCATATTCGTGCTGCTCAAGCTCGACGTGGCGCAGTACGACCAGCAGCAGTAGGGGATTTGCATTTTCAAAAGCTTTTGCTACCTTTGCCCCCGTACTGAAAACAAACAACTATTTTACTATGCAAATGCTTAGAAAAGTGATGAGCGCCGAACGGCTTTTGCCGGTGATGGACATCCCCTGGCAAACCAAAAATGTGCAAGTGGAGGTTGTTGTGCTCCCGCTATCGGGGCGCACGCCCGCCCCCGACGCCATCGAAACGCATCTGGCAAGCGAGTATGCGCTTGCCAAGGACTGGCAAACACCCCAAGAAGACGAGGCATGGAAAGATTTGTAAAAGGCGACGTGGTGGTTATCCCCTTCCCATTTTCCGACCTGTCGGGCAGCAAGCGGCGACCTGCCTTAGCGCTGACCGACCTACAGGGCGACGATATTCTACTTTGCCAAATAACCTCGCAGTGCCCCCATGAGGCTGTTGCGGTGCCGCTCTTGCTGAGCGATTTTGCTGCCGGCTCACTACCGCTCAGCTCGTACATTCGCCCCACGCGCATTTTTACTGCCGACAAGAAGCTAATTATTAGAAAAGCAGGAACCATTTCTGCTGACTTGATGAATACGGTAACCTGCCGCATCATTTCTATGCTGAAGAGTTAGGCGTAAGCTTCACCAAGCCGCCCCCCGTTCGGCGGCATTACAAATGCCGCCGAACGGGGGAATACCCTCGCAATGACGGGGCGGCGGTGGTGTGGAGGGCTGTCGTTCTCCGGCGCGGAGGACTACCGTCAAACCTTAAAAATGTTCTTGATGGTAACGCCGCCCACAACCTGATTGTCCTGCATATCTTCGCTAACCAAGTAGCGGCACTGCGACGCCTGTGCGCTGGCAACAATGAGGCTGTCCCAAAACGAAAAGTGGTGCTTTTCTCTCAAAGTAGAGGCCAACAGCACAATGTCCCCTGAGTAATCCTGAACAATACATATCTTTGACATGCTCCCCATAACAAATCTTACGCGGTGCTCGTCAAAGCCTTTTTTTAGCAGCACATTGGCAACTTCGTTTACTACTTGGTAGGAAATAACAAGCGTGCCCTCAGCGGCAGCCAAAAACCGCTCTGCCACCTTGCACTTGGGGCTATCCTCGGAGGTGAAAAGGTAAACCCACACGTTGCTGTCCACGAACGCCCTATCACCTGTCATAGCAGCGCGCACGGCTAAAATGGTAGTCTGTGCCTATGGCTCTGTTCCGGGAGGCAAAAGCCAGAAGGGAGGCAACGTGCCCCTGCCTGCTTTTGATGGGGACATCTCTGTAGATGGCCGACTTCTCCTGCCGAATAGACAGCATAAACAGCTCGCCCCGCTGAATGCTCATCGGCTCAACCGGCACAAAGGCCGCCCCGTCGTAGTATGCTTTAACTGTTGGCATGTTCTGTATGTTTTCTGCAAAGGTAGCACTTTTTTCTTGCCCACCAAGCCGCCCCCCGTTAAGCGGCATTACAAATGCCGCCGACCAGCAGCAGTAGGGGATTTGCAACTCCAAAAATTTTTGCTACCTTTGCCCCCGTATTTGAAGATAGCAGCTACTATTAAACTATAAATATTATGAACACAGCAAACATCCGTACCGGCGAGAGCATTCTTATTGCTCCCGATTTGACCGGCGCCGATAAATGGCTTTCAGGCAACGTAATCGAGGTAGAGCACAACAGCTTTGTAGGCAACGTCATTACCGCCGAAGCCGAAGACGGCGACATTTACTTTGGCCGCGAATACTCATTTAAAAAGGGCTAACATCATGTTTGCAATAGCATTTGATATGGTGGTTGCAGACCTCCAAAAACACTACGGCAGCAAGTACCATCGAGCGTATCACGAGATAAGGAAGCTGCTCAAGCGCTACACTTTTGAGTGGGTGCAAGGCAGCACATACCTGACTGCCGGCGACGATATGAGGGTTGTTTTTGATGCCATAACAGCGCTATCCGAGGTAGATTGGTTTGCAAAATCGGTTCGCGATGTACGCGCCTTCAAGGTTGAGAACTGGTCGGACTTTACGGCCAGCGTCAAGAGAAGAATATCCCCCCGTTAAGCAGCATTACAAACGCCGCCGAACGCAGCAAATAATGCTACCTTTGCAGGGCAGCCAAAAAATCATTACCGCTATGGCATATAGAGGCATAGATGCGCTATCAAAGTACCATGCCTACGACCCAGCGGCTTGGGCACGCGCCTACTTTGACCAGCCCAGCGGAGGGTACGTTGTGGTGAGCCGGCAGCGCAT
>JAITMY010000167.1 GCA_031290755.1 Prevotellaceae bacterium | reverse complement strand
GACACCTGCCCTGCTTGGGCAAGCCTCCCGACAAGCTGTGAGGCGCTTGCCCTGCTTGGGCAAGCCTCTCGACAAGCTGCGGGACACTTGCCCAAGCGGTGGAAAGCCTCCCGACAAGCTGCGGGGCACTTGCCCAAGCGGTGGAAAGCCTTCCGACAAGCTGCGGGGCGCTTGCCCAAGCGGGGGAAAGCCTCCCGACAAGCTGCGGGGCGCTGGCGGAGGCACGTGCAAGCCTGCCGACAAGCCGCAGCACTACAAAAACACGCTTATAAAGACTAAAAAAAGTTAACTGTGGGGGCAATGTTAACAAAGGCGAAGCAACAGTGGATAATAACCTGCCCGCTGCGGTAGCCTGTAGTATGCAAAAGAGTTTTCATATTAATTGTCAGCTATACACTATCCGTTAGATTCGGGGCAAGGGTAGCAAATATTTTTCACCTGCCAAATTATTATACCCCCCGTTAAGCGGCATTTGCAGTGCCGCTTGCTAAATAGCCGAATTTAAAATTCGGCTGCTTGTTAGGGTTATTGTATGTTCGTTCATGTCAATACAAAACTTTGTACCTTCAAAGAAATCCAGCCCAAGCGTACCGTCGTAGCTGGTCAAAATTCCGTGGGACAAAAAGTCATAAACCTGAATTGGGAATTTCTCCTTTTGGATACCCAAAGAGGATACGCTGCCCACTTCCACCATTTCCACTTTTATAGCTCCATTGGCCGTTTCTGCCTTGGCAAAGCCCTTGCGCTCAAAAGGACAATCATTGAGGTACAAAATATTGCTGTCGATGGTAGTGCAAGACGCGCCCGTATCCAATACCATATCAAAATCGTGCCTGTCATCAATTCGCAGGTTGACCATTATCACGCCACTTTTGGGGTCTCGCTTAAACCTGTATATCATTGCTCAATGGTTCTAAAAATACTTGTAATGACCCTCGCGGGCTGAAACTCCCCGGTATAAACCATTTTAATGGTATCGTAGCCCGTAGCGAAAGGTTTACCTTGGTAGCACACCTCTTTTTTACTGGCGCTATGGTACAGCGGAATGCCGGAAAAAATATCAAGGCGGCTCTTGTCCACAACAGGATTACCCAGCAAAACCCACTCGTTGGGGTAGCGTTTTTTGATTTCGTCAATGCTAATAGCTTGCTTCATAGTAGTAAAAATTTAATTTATGGCAAAGGTACACTTTTTTTCATCCCTGCAAAATACCTACTTCTTCTTCCCTCTTACGAGCGCCCGCCAGAGGTCGGCGAAGGTGTCGAAGTCCTCCTGATACACCATGCCTACGCCGTAGCGGTTGCTGCCGCCCACCATTTCGGTGTACTGGTCGTTGGCGTGGCCAAAGAGCTTGAGGCGCACCTTGCCGGACTTGTCGAGGAGCACCTCCACGTCCACGTCGCCGGTGTACTCGCTGTTGTTGGGGTTGAGGTGGCGCAGCTGCGGCTGCTGCTCGAAGCTGGCGTTGAAGATTACGCGGTCGGTGATGCCGGTGTTGATGGACATGCCCCAGCTGCTTTCGCCGCCGGCGCCGGGCAGGTTGTTGATGTTGAAGCCGAAGTTGACGTTGGCGAACTGCGAGATGAGGCTGGAGAGCTGCGCGGCGAGCACCCCTCCCAGCACGTTCGCGCTCTGCGAATTTTGGCTGCCGCTGGCCACGTCCTGCGGCATGAAGCGGTTGGCCACGAGCAGGGAGAGGAACTGCATGACCATGCCCTCGGTGGTGAGCCGGGCGCGCATCAGCTCGCGGGACTTGTTGTCGGCGGTGGGCGCGTCTATCTCGAACCTGATGTCGGGGGCGGCGAGGCGCCCGGTCATGATGACCTTGCACTCTATGGGGACAAAGTGCTTATACTGGCCGGAGTCGCCCAGCAGGTCGGACAAGGGCGCGCGCAGCTGGTAGATGGCCTGAATGCTGGCCGAGGTGGAGGGGAAGTCGCCGTTGAAGCTGATGGTGCCGCCCTGCTTCACCTTAAAGGTTTTGGGCATGATGCCCTGAAAGGCGATGGCGTACTCGCCGCGCTGGATGGTGTACTGCCCGAACACGCGGGCGGTGCCCGAGGCCGCGTCTGTCTCCACCCTGATGCGGCCGGCGCCGGTGGCCTTGATGGCGTCGCCCGTGGTGGGGTTGAGCAGCATCTCAACGTTCGTGCTGCCGTCCACGTCAAAGGTGAGGTCGAGCTTCAGGTTCTTGGCGGGGAGCTTGCCTGGGGCGGCGCGGCGCCCGGCGCCGCTGTCGGCGGGCGCCACAAAGGTGATGAAGCTGCTGCCCTGCGCCGCGTTCTTCTTCCCCAGCGGGATGATGAGCGTGGTGCCTGCGTTGGTGGTGGCGGCCACGCTGATGGTGGTTTCGCCCTGTAGCCGGTCAATCTGCACCACGCCGCTGCCGTAGCCCTGCCCGTAGAAGTAGTCGTTGTGCCCCTCGGCGAGGTCGAGCACGTACATGTTGTCGGGCTTCACCTTGAGCGAGTAGTAGAGCTGCGCCGGCTGCGTGAGGTTGCCCAGCGTGAAGTCGAGCCGCCCCTTGCCCTGCTTCGCATCGCCGGCGGGCATGTTGCGCACCAGCAGCGTGCTGTTCTCCATGTCCACCGGCCCCTCCATTTTGAACAGGGCGTTGAGGTAGCTCACGCGCAGCTGGCCGCTGTCTATGCGCAGCTGCTTTCCGTTGAGCATGAGGCGCCGCAGGGGGCCGGTAACGCTCAGGTCGCCGCTGAGCGTTCCGCCGATGTCGGCGAGGGCGCTCTGCACCGCGGGCATAACGTGGTGCAGCTCCACCCCGCGCAGCTGCGCCGTGGCGTCCAGCTCGCCGTTGGCCTTCAGCAGCCCCTCCATGCGCAGGTTGTCTGCGCCGCCACGCTCCACGCGCAGGCGCACGGCGATGTCCTTGCTCTCGCCCACGGCAAAGCTGCTCAGCGTGATGTTGCCCACCTCCCGCTGCGCGAAGGCCACGCCGGTGGCCTCCATGTTGGCAAAAAAGCGCGAGGTGGGCGCCAGCAGGCCGCCTACCACGAGCCTTCCGGAGATGTCGCCGCTCAGGTCGGCCTTGCTGCCCGCCAGCGCCAGCAGCGAGGCCGCCCTGAGGTTGTGCAGCTCGCAGGCGAGGGTGTCGCCCTGCTGGTCGGAGATGGCGCCGTCGAGGCGCAGCTGCTGCTTGTCGCTGGCCAGCGCAAAGTGGCTGATAAGGCAGCGCCCGCCCTCGAGCCTCACGCTGGCGGGCGACAGGCGCCAGAGGCTGCTGCCCACGGCCACCTCCGAGGGGGAGATGTCCAGGGTCACGCCCTTTTCGCCCTGCCGGTTCTCAAAGAAGTGCGCCGTGGCGCTGACGCGGCTTAGCAGCGTGTCGGTTTCGTAGTAGGCGTCGAGCGCGAGGGCGCTGTTGGCCAAGCTGCCCACCATGTTCCAGCGGTAGAGCTTGAGGCTGCCCACGCCCAGCTCGCTCCAGCGGCAGAGGAGGCGCAGCAGCGAGTCGCGCCCAGAGGCCACCAGCGCCACGTCAGTGGCCTCCACGCCGGCGTAGCGCAGCGCGGGGGAGGTCAGGCTCAGGCGGAAGTCGCGCACGTTGGAGGACAGCAGGCCGGTGAGCGCCGTGCTGTCGGCCACCTCCCCCACGCTGCCCAGCAGCGGGCGCAGCGGCTGGGCGTCCTTGAGGAGGAGCGCGAACTCGTAGCGGCAGGGCTGCCCGCCGCTGTCCGCCGCCGGCAGCGTGTGGTAGGCCGACAGGTAGTGGCGCAGCAGGCCTCCCAGCGTGGGGACAAAGCGGTCGAAGCCGCAGGTGGCCTGCACCGCGGCGTCGAGCACGGCGGAGGTGAGCGTGAGGCGCCGGAGGCTGTCGGCAACGGCGGAGGCCAGCGTGAGCGCCCCCACCGCCACGTCGCCCTGCGGGGCGGCGTACCGTGCGCTGTCCACCGTGAGCCTGCCCTCGAGCCTGCCGAGGCTGCTGCCGCCGAGCTGCGCGGCGGCGCTCAGGCTGAGGCGCGACACGCTGTCGCGGCGGTTGAGGCCAAGGGCTACCAAGTCGGCGCGGTGCAGCTGTAGCGCGGCGTCCAGCTGTAGGCGCTCCCTCTCAAAGGCCACCATGCCGTGGGCGTCGAAGCTCAGGTTCGCATCGCTGCACGCGAGGCTACCCCGAAACGTGCGCCCCGCCAGCTGCCCGCTGAGCCTTGCGCCGCGGGCAGCGTAGCCGCCCACCTCCAGCGTGGCCGCGCTGACGTCGAGGCCGAGGGCCAGCTGCCCGTCGTAGGCGCCCTTGGCCTTGCCGTAGAGGGTTGCCCTGCCCAGCAGCGTGTCGCCCAGCAGCCGCCCCACGTCGAAGCCTGCGGCCCGCAGCTCGCCGCCGAAGGCCAGGGTCGAATCCGGCGCCGGCGCCAGCGTGAGGCTGTAGGCCACCGTTCCGAGGGCGGATGACAGCAGGCCGTTGGCCACAAAGTCGCCCACGTAGCCAGAGAAGCGCCCGCTACCCGCTACCCTGCCCAGCGCCCGCAGGGGCGCCTTGCCGCGCAGCAGGCTGTCGGGCAGGGGCAGGTCGGCCACCGCGCACGAGAGGTGCTCTACGTCAAGCGTGAAAAAGGTGCGCCGCACGTCGGGCAGCCCCTGCGCGGAGGCGCTGGCCTTGAGGGTTCCGGCGCTGCCGAAGCCCAGCTGGAGGTCGCGGGCGTGGAGGTCGCCCAGCGTGCCCTCCACGAGACCCTCGGCGCGGAGGCTCAGGCCGGCAGCGGGGCCTAAGGCCGAGGGGGGTAGGAAGGGGGCGAGGCTACGCGCGTCCACCCGCGAGGGCAGCAGGTGCAGCGAGAGGTGCACCCGCTCGGCAAAGCTGCCGAAGGCCTCTACCCCCGCGTAGCGCAGGCAGCAGCGCGAGGCGTGCAGCGCCGAGTGGTCGTCGCGCAGCGTGAGGTCGCGCACCTCTATAAAGGATTGGGGGGCTACGCGCAGGGCGCCCGACAGGTTGCGCAGGCAGAAGCCGTCGAAGGCGCACAGCTGCAAGCGCTCTACGAGGCAGCCCAGCGTGTCGCCCGCCAGCCGCAGGTCGCTCAGCCTGAAGCCCAGCTCGCTCACCTCCACGCGCTGCCCCGTGCGGGCGTCGGCGTAGCGCACCGCCAGCCGGCTGGCCTCCACGCGGCCCACGTGCAGCTGTAGCGCCGACGGCAGGCTGTCGCGAGGGGCGTTGCGCCGCAGCCCCTCCAGCAGCGGCTGCGCGTTGAGCACCCCCTGCGCATCGGTGGACAGGCGCAGCTGCCCGCCCGACAGGCGCAGCGTGCCCACCCTCACGAGGCTGCTCGAAAAGTCCACGCCCAGCAGCGAGGCCGAGAGGTCGGCCACCGCCAGCAGCGTGTCCCGCCGGTTGTCCCTCACGCACACGTCGGTCAGCGCCACGCGGTTAATCCAGCTGATGCGCACCGCCCCCACGCTCACCTCGGCGTTCAGCCTGCCGGACAGCGCGGCCACCACCTTGCCCAGCAGGTAGCGCTGCACCGCCTCGTGCTGCAACACACAGACGAGGGTTGTGAACAGCAGCGCCAGCGACAGCGCCGCCGCAGCAAGCACGGTCAGTACCTTTTTCAATATGCGCTTCCGGTTCACCGCCAAGGCTTCTACGTCCGTGCCTCCACCCACTCTCTTGCGCTGACAAACATTTCTATCCAGGGCGTAACCTCGTCCTGCCGGTTGAGGTCGGGGACGTAGGCGCAGGTCCAGGGGTGGACGGCTCGCTCGGGGTGGGGCATCATGGCGAGGTGTCGGCCATCGGCAGAGCACACGCCGGCCACAGCGTTGGGCGAGCCGTTGGGGTTGGCCGGGTAAGCGTCGTAGGCGTAGCGCAGGGCAACGCTGTAGCCCCCCTCGGCGGCGGGCGGCAGGTCGAACGTGCCCTCGCCGTGCGCCACCCACACGCCCAGCGTTGCGCCGGCCAGCGGGCGAAGCATCACCGAGGCGCCGGGCAGCACCTCTACGCCCACGAAGGCGCTCTCGAACTTGCGGGAGTCGTTGTGGAGCAGGCGGACGGGGGCGGGCGCCAGCACCCCCAGCTCGGCCATGAGCTGGCAGCCGTTGCAGATGCCGAGGCTCAGCGTGTCGGGGCGGGCGTAGAAGCGGTCGAGTGCCTGCTTCGCGCTGGGGTTGAACAGCAGCGCCCCCGCCCAGCCCTTGGCCGAGCCGAGCACGTCGGAGTTGGAGAAGCCGCCCACGAAGACCAGCAGGCGCACGTCCTCCAGCCCCTCGCGGCCAGCGATGAGGTCGGTGGTGTGCACGTCGCGCACGTCGAAGCCCGCAAGGTGGAGCGCCCACGCGGTTTCGCGCTCGCACTGCGAGCCTTTTTCGCGGAGCACCGCCGCGAGGGGGCGCCTGCCGGTGGCCGCCCCCCCTCGCGGGTCGAGGCCGTACTGCGCCAGCTTGCCGGTGAAGCGCTGCGGGAGCCGCCACCGCACGGGCTGCTGCTTGTAGCCCGCGTAGCGCTCCTGCGCCTTGCCCTCGCCGCTCTGGAGGCAGTCGAGCAGGAACGAGGGCTTGTACCACAGGTCGCGCAGCGCGTCCACGTCCAGCTTGTGCTTTTGCCCGTTGTGAAACAGGCGGAGGCTCCGCGCGGGTATGGGGGCGCCAATGGCCACGGCCTCCACGCCGTGGCGGTGCAGCAGCTCCTTGGCGAGGGCGGCGTCGGGCACCTGTAGCACCACGGCGGGGTTCTCGGCAAAGAGCGCGTTTTGCAGCCCGCCCAGCGGGGTGATGTCCACCTCCACGCCGCCCTCCACGTTGGCAAAGGTCATTTCGAGGAGGGTGGTGATGAGGCCACCGGCGCTCACGTCGTGGCCGGCCAGCACCATGCCCTTCTCCACAAGCTCCTGCACGGCGGCGAAGGCCGCGGCGAAGTAGGCGGGGTTGCCCACGTCGGGCGCGGCGGCCTCCTGCTCGTCGAGCACCTGCGCCGCGCTGCTGCCGCCCAGCGTGAGGGGCAGGCGGCTCAGGTTGAGGTAGAGCAGGGTGCTCTCTGGCGCGGGGCGAAGCACGGGGCTGACCACCCGGCGCACGTCGCTCACCTCGCCCACCGTGGAGATGATGACGGTGCCGGGCGCCAGCACCTGCCGCCCGTCGGGGTACTTCTGGGTCATCGAGAGCGAGTCCTTCCCCGTGGGGATGTTCACGCCCAGCGCCTGCGCAAAGTCGCTGGCCGCCTTCACCGCGCGGTACAGGCGGGCGTCCTCGCCCGCGCTCCGGCACGGCCACATCCAGTTGGCGCTGAGCGACACGCCGCGCAGCCCCCCCGCAATGGGCGCCCACACAAGGTTGGTGAGCGCCTCGGCAATGGACAGGCGGGCGCCGGCCTCGGCGCTGATAAGCCCCGCCGCCGGCGCGTGGCCAATGGAGGTGGCCACGCCCCGCGCCCCGCGGTAGTCGAGCGCCACCACGCCGAGGTTGTTGAGCGGCAATTGCAGCTCGCCGGCGCACTGCTGCATGGCCACGCGCCCCGTAACCGAGCGGTCAACCTTGCTGGTGAGCCAGTCCTTGCAGCCCACCGCCTCAAGCGCAAGCACCTGATGGAGCAGCAGCTCTTGTTCAATGAATGATGATGTTGAAAGCATATCGCAGTTTTAATGTTGAAAGTTTGCTTGTTTACCCCACGCTACCCTCTAAGCTGATTTGGAGCAGCTTTTGCGCCTCCACGGCGAACTCCATCGGCAGGCGGCGCAGCACCTCGTGCGCGTAGCCGTTCACGATGAGGCCTACGGCCTCGTCGTTGGCCAGCCCGCGCTGGCGGCAGTAGAAGAGCTGCTCCTCGCCGATTTTGGAGGTGGTGGCCTCGTGCTCTACCACGGCGGTGGGGTTGCCCACCTCGATGCGGGGGAAGGTGTGCGCCCCGCAGCGGTCGCCCAGCAGCAGGCTGTCGCACTGCGCGTAGCTGCGCGCGCCCTCGGCGCCCCGCTGCACCTTCACGAGGCCGCGGTACGAGTTCTGGCTGCGCCCCGCCGAGATGCCCTTGCTCACAATGCGGCTGCTGGTGCGCTTGCCTACGTGCACCATCTTGGTGCCCGTGTCGGCCTGCTGGTGGTGGTTGGTAACGGCCACGGAGTAGAACTCCGACGAGGAGCCGTCGCCCTTGAGTATGGTGCTGGGGTACTTCCACGTGATGGCCGAGCCGGTCTCCACCTGCGCCCACGAGAGCCGCGCGTTTTCGCCCTTGCAGAGGCCGCGCTTGGTTACGAAGTTGAAGATGCCGCCCCGCCCCGCCTTGTCGCCCGGGTACCAGTTCTGCACCGTGGAGTAGCGCACCTCGGCCTCGCGCATCACCACGATTTCCACCACCGCGGCGTGCAGCTGGTTTTCGTCGCGCTGCGGGGCGGTGCAGCCCTCAAGGTAGCTCACGTAGCTGCCCTCCTCGGCCACAATCAGCGTGCGCTCGAACTGCCCCGTGCCCCGCGCGTTGATGCGAAAGTAGCTCGATAGCTCCACGGGGCACCGCACCCCCGCGGGGATGTAGCAGAACGAGCCGTCGGAGAAGACCGCGGAGTTGAGCGCCGCAAAGTAGTTGTCGCCCACGGGCACCACCGAGGCCAGGTAGCGCTGCACCAGCGCAGGGTGCTCGCGCACCGCCTCGCTGAACGAGCAGAAGATGACGCCCCGCTCGGCCAGCGCCGCGCTGAAGGTCGTTTTGACCGACACGCTGTCCATCACCGCATCCACGGCCACGCCGGCCAGCACCTTCTGCTCCTCCAGCGGGATGCCCAGCTTGTTGAACGTGGCGCGTAGCTCGGGGTCAACCTCGTCCATCGACTGCTTTTCGGCCTTCGGCTTGGGGGCGGCGTAGTAGCTGATGTCTTGGTAGTCAATGGGGGGTATGTGGAGGTGCGCCCACGTGGGCATGCTCATCTGCTGCCAGCGGCGGAAGGCCTCGAGGCGGAAGCGGAGCATCCACGCCGGCTCGCCCTTCTTGGCCGAGATGAGGCGCACCACGCCCTCGCTCAGCCCCTTGGGGATGATGTCGCTCGCTATCTCCGAGCTGAAGCCGTACTTGTAGTCCGCCGAGGTTATAGCGTCTATGAGGTTGTCCTGTGGCATTAGCTGCTTGTTTTTGGGGGGCTAAGATACAAAATTTATGCAAACCCTGCCCGCCTCAGCCCTCTTTTTTCAGCAGCTGCCCCCCTACTCCACCAGCCTAATCTCCACCCGCCGGTTCCTCCTTCGGTTTGCCTCGCTGGTGTTGGGCGCCGCCGGCTTTGTTTCGGCCTTGCTGGCGGTGGCGATGCGCGAGGCGGCCACGCCTTTCTGCACAAGGTACTTTTTCACCTTGTCCGCGCGCTGCTGGCCAAGGTAAATATTCATCGCGTGGGTGCCGAGGTCGCAGGTGTGCCCCTCCACGATAATGCGCTTATCCGGGCACTGCCTCAGCAGCTCCGCTCGCTTGTCAAGCGCCGCTACCACGGCTGCCGGCAGGTTCAACGGATGCGTGCTCCTCACCATGTAGCCATCAATAGGCCCTTCTATCCCTTTTTTGCTGCATACGTCCGCTGCTGCTTCGCGGGCGGCGGCGGGGGCAACGATAAATACCGTGTCAACGACGTTCAGCGTGGCGGAGGCGACAAATACCGTATCGACGACCCTCACCGTGTCCACCACCTTCACCGTGTCCACCACCTTCACCGTATCGCGCCTGCCCGCCAGCGCCTGCGCCGCGAGCAGCGTACCCGGCGCCGGCTTGGGGTGGACAAGCGCCAGGCGCACCATCACCCCCGCCGCCAGCAGCGCTACCTTGTCCACCAAGCGCTCGCCGCTGGCCGTGGGCGCGGGCGAGGTGGAGGTGAGCGTGCTGTTGGCGCGGTAGGCCGTGGGCTGCTGCGGGTCGTAGGGCACAAAGGGCTGGGAGGAGGAGGCGGCGTTCACGCTGCTCAGCCCGTAGTCGAGGTACAGCCCCGTGTAGAGCCGCCAGCGGCCAGCGAGCGGCCAGCGCAC
>JAITMY010000148.1 GCA_031290755.1 Prevotellaceae bacterium | reverse complement strand
CGTTGCCCGGGAGGAGTTGCACCAGCCCTTCCCCCTGAAAGGCGGAGAGCGTGCGGATAACGTTGGCGGTGGTCATGTGCGAGAGCTTGGCTATTTCCTCGCGCGAGAGGCAGGGGCAGAGCGTTTGGTCGGCCTCCAGCCCGTAGGTGTCGGCCAGCAGCATGAGCGAGTCGGCGAGCCGCGCCCGCACGTACTTCTGCATGAGCGCGGTCAGCCGTGCGTTGGCCTGCCCCATGAGCCGCGCGAGGCAGCGGGTGAGGTAGGCGGCAAAGGCGGCGTTGCTGCCCCGCAGCGCCTCGGTGCACGCGCGGCTCACCACGCAGGTGGCGGAGGCCTCAAGCGCCGAAGCCGTGGCGCTGTAGGCCTCGCCTGCGCACAGGGCGCGTACCCCCACCGGCTCCCAGGGGCGCACGAGGCGCACGGTTTGCTCCTTGCCTGCCACGCCCCGCTTAAACACCTTCACCTTGCCGCTCATCAGGTACACCAGCCCCGTGGGGGTTTCGCCCTCCGAAAAAATCAGCTCGCCCTTTCGGTGGCGGTAGCAGCTGACGCTGGCCGCCAGCTGCCGCTTCTCCTCGGGCGAGAGGAAGGGAAGCAGCGCCAGCAGGCCGTCGATGCCTTGGTTGTCTCCTACCAGCAGCATGGCTAAAACAGCCCTTTAATGGTGGTATCCACCCTGCTGATGACCTCGCTCAGGTCGTGCGGGCTGTCGGAAAAGTTGAGCTCGTCCACGTCCACAATGAGCATGGGGTGGCTGTAGGCCTTGGCGAACGTCTCGTAGCGCTCGTTCAGGTTTTGGAGGTAGTTGAGGCGGATGCTGGCCTCGTAGTCGCGGCCACGGCGCTGGATTTGCCGCACCAGCGTGGGCACGGTGGCGCGCAGGTAGATGAGCAGGTCGGGCGGGGCGATGAGCGAGTTCATCAGCTCGAAGAGGGACATGTAGGTGGCGTACTCGCTGTCGGACATGAGCTGCATGTCGTGCAGGTTGGTGGCAAAGATGTGGGCATCCTCAAAGATGGTTCGGTCTTGCACCACGTTGAGCGTGCTCTTTTTTATCTCGGCGATTTGCCGAAACCGCCTGCCCAAAAAATATACTTGCAGGTGGAACGCCCAGCGCTGCATGTCTGCGTAGAAGTCGCAGATGTAGGGGTTGTCCTCCGTGCTTTCGTACTGCGCTTTCCAGCCGTAATGCTTCGATAGAAGCTCTGCCAGCGTGGTCTTTCCGCTGCCGATGTTACCTGCTATGGCCACATGCATAAGTCAAAAATAGTTAATGGTTAATGCTAACGCTACTGATCTACAATGATTTTTATCCTTCGGTTCACCTTGCGGTCTTTCTCGTTGTTATTTAACTCTATAGGCTCCGCCTCGGCCTTGCTTACCGTTTTGATGCGGCGCTCCGCGATGCCTTTTTCCACCATATAGCTTTTCACGATGTCGGCGCGGCGCTGGCCTACCTCCACATTTGCTTTGTGCGAGAGGATGTTGCAGGTGTGCCCCTCAATGATGATGTTCATTGTGGGGAACTCCTTCAGGATTTCTATTTTCTCATCCAGCTTCTTTTCGGTGGCCTTGGAGAGGTCGGTCTCCAGCTCGGTAAAGTACTGGTTCCCTCCCAGCGACTGCTGTACCTTGCTCACCGCCATGCGGTATCTGCGCTGCTCATCTATATCTTCCTTACTTTGCGGCGCTTTCTGGCTGGCGGCCTGCTGCCGGTAGAGCGAGGTGGGCATCACGGGCTGCTGCTTCGAAACGGCCTTCACGATAAACCTCCAGCCCACCTTTAGGCCGAAGGCCAAGGGCGCCACGTCGTCGGTGAAGCTTTGGCCCGATACGTACTGCGACCCCAGCACGCTGCCCGTGATCATGCCGGCCTCGCTCTGCTCCCGTACGAAGGGCTTGGAGGGCAGGGACGGCGAGATGCCGTAGTCCATGTACACGCCCGCGTAGATGTTGCCTGTGGAGCGTATCCACAGGATGCCACACTCAACTGACAGCAGCATGGAAAGCCCTGCAACGAACAGAGGCTCCCGAACGTTTTTCGTGGGGTAGGAGCCGAAAACACCCGGTATGTCGGTGTACTCGTAATTCTCCAGCTCAAAGTAGCCGCTGGTTTTTAGCGTGCCGCTGCTGCTGTAGCCGCTAAAGAGGGGTATGCCGATTTTGCCGCCGAAGTTGAAGTAGGCAAACTTCGCGTTGTTGCGCCGGTAGTTTAGCCGGTAGCGGGGGTACTGCATTTGCACCATGATTGGAATTTGCAGCATGCCGAGGTGCTGGGACTCTTGGTAGCTAACCAATTGAGAGATAAATTCGTACTTGCCCTCCATTTCGTCTTCGGTGGAGTAGGCGAACAAGAAGTTGCCTATGCTAACCCGCGAGCTGTAGAACGCAAACTCGGCGCCGCCGATAACCGAAAAGTGCTCGTTGAGGTGGTACTTGTAGTTTAGCCCCGCCAGCCCGCCGGGGCCAAGGCTTGGATCGCCCGCCACGGGCTTGTAGAGCAGCGTGGAGACCCCCCCGCCCACGTACAATCCGTACTCGTGCCGCGTGCTCATGGTGATTTTGATGATCTCTTCCTTGGAGGGTGGGGGAGTATCGGCATCATTTCTTACTCCCACGGCTGATTGCCACCGGTTCTCCCCTGCGGAAGTTTGTGCAAGCAGCCGTCCGCCAATGGCAAGAAGGCCAAGGGTGAATATGGCTACCTTACTGATGCTCATTTTAGGTTACTCCAGCTTGTTGTCTATGGCCTACTCTATTGCCACCACGGCGGCGCGCTCCTTCACCCTTATCAGGTATATGCCGACCGGGAAGGGCAGCGGGATGGAGCTGAGCAGTCCGGCAGGTTTTACTGTTTTTAGCAGCTGCCCCCTCATGTTAAATATTTCGATGTTTGCACTCTGCATGTCTTGGCCAAGCTCCACGGAAATGCTGCCGTTGGCCTGCACAGGGTTGGGGTAAATCTTCAGGGCGCTCGGCGTGGCGCTCACCTGGCTGGGGCAGGTGG
>JAITMY010000140.1 GCA_031290755.1 Prevotellaceae bacterium | reverse complement strand
GGGTTGGTGATGTCGTTGGCAAAGCCCCACAGCGCAAACAGCGTGGTAACAAGGATAAACGGAAGCAGGTAGCGCTGCCCCTGCGGCCCGATAAAAAGTTTAGTGCCTTTGGCCATGTGTTGTTCCCTCCAAATTTTAAGGCCGCTGCGCTTTACCGCAGCGGCCATTTGTATTTTAACCTCTTACTTGTACAGCGGCCCATACGCCTGACATGCCCTGTAGTCGGCGCCCTCCTTGCTCGTGCCGAAAGCGTTCCATGCCGCAGGGCGGTAAATTTTTTCGTCCGCCACGTTGTGCATACAAACAGGAATACGCAGGATGGAGCACAGCGTAATCAGCTCAGCGCCAATGTGCCCGCAGGTGATGGCGCCGTGGTTGGCGCCCCAGCTGTTCATCACCGAATAGACATCCTTGAAGCTGTCGTTGCCCTGCACGAGGCGCGGGGCAAACCACGTGGTAGGCCAGCCCGTGTCGGTGCGCTCGACAATGATGCGGAAGATGGCGGGGTCAACGTCAGCCGTCCAGCCCTCGGCGAGCTGTAGCACGGGGCCTAAGCCCTTCACGAGGTTGAGGCGTATCATGGTGCAGGGCATTCCGCCGCGCGAGAGGAACTTCGACGAGTAGCCGCCGCCGCGGAAGTACTCGCGGTTGGCGGGCATCCACGTGGTGGCATCGAGGCAGGCCTGCACCTCCTTGTCCGAAATCTCCCAGAAGGGTTTCATGGTCGGCTTGCCGTCCTTGTCGCTCTGGTAGCCGCTGCCGTCAAGCGCGGCGGCGCCGGAGTTGATGAGGTGAATCATGCCGCCCGCGGCAACGCCCGTAAGCTTTTTGCCGGTAACGCGCTCCACCGCCTCAGGGCTCCAGTAGGTACGCACGTCGGCAAACACAGAGGCGGTGTTGGTGAGCAGGTTGCCGAACAGCATGGCCGTGCCGTTGAGCGCGTCGTTTTCGGTGGCCACAACGTAGGGTGCACGGGTGCCGTTCCAGTCGAACGACGAGTTGAGTATCGCCTCGGTGAAGTCGCCGTTGGGGTAGAAGTCTGTCCACTGCCGCTGCCCCTGAAAGCCTGCGGCAATGGCGTTGTGCCCCAGCGCCTCCTCGCCAAAGCCCATCTCCTTGAGCTTGAGGTTGCCCTGCATCAGGTCGCGCACAATCAGCGTCATCTTCACGATGAACTCCCAATCTTTTTCGCTGTCCTCCGGCGACCGCACCAAGTCCGCACGGTTGATGGCGTCCTTGCCCTGCTTGCAGCTCTTTTTTGCCCACGCAAGGGCTTTTTCGTACTCCGCCTTGTCGTAAATGCCTTGGCTCATGCGGCGGATAATCTCCACCTCGTCAATGCCCTCGCAGCGCATACCCAAGTAGCTTTCAAAGAAGTCGGGGTTGACAATGGAGCCGACAATGCCCATGCACACCGCGCCAATGCTAAGGTACGACTTGCCGCGCATGGTGGCCACGGCCAAGGCAGCCTTGGCGAACAGCAGCAGCTTTTCCTGCACGTCGGCAGGCATCGCCGTAGTTCCGGCATCCTGCACGTCGTGCCCGTAGATGCCGAATGCCGGCAAGCCCTTTTGCGCGTGGCCGGCCAGCACCGCGGCCAAGTACACCGCGCCCGGGCGCTCGGTGCCGTTGAAGCCCCACACGGCCTTCACGGTGTGCGGGTCCATGTCCATTGTCTCGCTGCCGTAGCACCAGCAGGGGGTTACGGTGATGGTAATGCCCACATTTTCGCGCCTGAACTTGTCGGCAGCGGCGGCGCTCTCCGCCACGCGCCCAATGGTGCTGTCGGCCACCACGCACTGCACCGGCGTGCCGTCGGGGTACTTCACGTTCCGTGCAAGGAAGTCCACCACGCTTTTGGCCATGTTCATGGTCTGCTCTTCGAGCGATTCGCGCACGCCGCCCATGCGCCCGTCAATGGTGGGGCGGATGCCAATTTTCGGCCACTGGCCCTGAAATCTATTTGCTGTCATGCTAAAAAAATAAGCCCCTCAAGGCTTCTCGCCGAGGGTAGTTAATATTAAAATGCTTTAAAGGCTTCTTGCTCTACTATCTATGCTTTCGGGCACAAATATATAAATACTTATTGTTACTTGTACAATATCACCCAAGTATTTTTAGCCCCCCTGAAAGCTAAAAATCGCTGTCGGGGAAATATATTTTGAGGAAAAGGAGTTTTTTCTTTGCAAGTTTGCAAAATGTTCATATCTTTGTAACCCTAAAAATTGGGGTAGGTTATTAGTGTAACACATTTTTTCAAGTACATGTACGCAATTGTAGAAATAGCAGGTAAGCAATTTAAGGTTGTAGCAAATCAAACGCTTTTTGTACACCGTCTTCAGGATGCCGAAGGTGCATCCGTAAGCTTTGATAAAGTCCTGCTCACCGACAACGACGGAAAGGTAAACGTTGGCACACCTTTGGTGCAAGGTGCCACGGTAAGCGCAAAAATCCTGAACCACCTCAAGGGCGACAAGGTGATTGTGTTCAAGAAGAAGCGCCGCAAGGGCTACCAGAAGCAGAACGGCCACCGGCAGTGCTTCACCCGCATTCAGATAGAGAGTATTAACGCTTAAACAATACAGATAGGTATGGCACACAAAAAAGGTGTCGGCAGCTCAAAGAACGGGCGCGACTCAGAAAGCAAACGTCTTGGCCTGAAGCTCTTCGGCGGCCAGCTGGCCAAGGCTGGTAACATTATCGTGCGGCAGCGCGGTACGCCGCACAACCCCGGCGCAAACGTCGGCATAGGGCGCGACCACACGCTCTTCGCCTTGGTGGACGGCGTGGTGCACTTCAAGAAGAAATCAAACGGGAAGTCCTACGTTTCGGTGCTGCCCGTCGTCGCTGCCGAAGCTGCATAGCGGCTTTCGCGGCAACATTTTCGTAAACCCCTCCCCTACAGAGGGGTTTACTGTTTTAAGCTCACAACATAAGCACACTACAACGCCATGACGCAAAGTAAAAAATCATACGTGGGGCTATCGGATGCCGAGGTCGCTGAGAGCCGCAGGCGGCACGGCGAAAACGTGCTGACCCCTCCCAAAAAGACCTCGCTGCTCGCCCAGCTGCTGGAGAAGTTTCAAGACCCCATCATCCGCATCCTGCTGCTGGCGCTCCTGGCCTCGTTTGGCGTGGCGGCCTACCAGCTCTTCATGCACCTCCACGGGGCAAGCGTTTTCCTCGAGCCGGTGGGCATTCTGGTGGCCATACTGCTGGCCACCTGCGTGGGCTTTGCCTTTGAGCTGAGCGCCAACAAAAAGTTCGAGCTGCTCAACCAGATGAACGACGACACGCCGGTGAAGGTCATCCGCGGTGGCGCCGTGCGCGAGGTGCCCAAGCGCGAGGTGGTGGTGGGCGACACGGTGCTGCTTGAGGTGGGCGAGGAGGTACCCGCCGACGGCAGGCTGCTTGAGGCCATATCGCTACAGGTGAACGAGTCCACGCTTACCGGCGAGCCGGTGGCCAGCAAGACTACCAACCCGCAAGCCTTTGGCCACGAGGCCACCTACCGCCCCGACGAGGTGCTGCGCGGCACCACGGTGGTGGACGGGCACGGCGTCATGGAGGTGCTCGCGGTGGGCGACGCCACCGAGTACGGAAAGGTGTACGAAGGCTCCCAAATCGACAGCCACATCGAAACGCCGCTCAACCAGCAGCTGCGCAGGCTGGGCAAGCTCATCTCCTGCGCGGGCTACAGCGTTGCCGGCCTTATCGTGGTGGCGCGGGTGTTGTTCTACTTCGCAAGCGCATCGCCCATCAGCTGGGTTGATGCGGGCAGCCACATCCTCAACTCGGTGATGATTGCCGTTACGCTCATCGTGGTGGCCGTGCCCGAGGGGCTGCCCATGAGCGTTACGCTCAGCTTGGCGCTCAGCATGAAGCGCATGTTGGCCGCCAACAACCTCGTGCGCAAAATGCACGCCTGCGAAACAATGGGCGCGGCCACCGTTATCTGCACCGACAAGACGGGCACGCTGACCCAAAACCAAATGCGGGTGCACCAAGCCGACTTCTACGGCTACAACGGCGCAGGCCTTGCCGCAAGCCCGGCGGGCAGGCTGGCTGCCGAAAGCATTGCGGTGAACTCCACCGCCCACCTCGACCTCACCGAGCCGGGCAAGGCGAAGGTGCTGGGGAACCCCACCGAGGGCGCCCTGCTGCTGTGGCTTCGCGACAATGGGCTTAGCTACCTCGACCTGCGCAGCAGCGCCGAGGTGCTCGCGCAGCTCACCTTCTCCACCGAGCGCAAGTACATGGCCACCATCGCCGAGTCGCCGGCAGCAGGCGGGCGGGCGCTCTACGTGAAGGGCGCCCCCGAAGTAGTGCTGGCGCGCTGCCAAAGCGTGCTGCTGGGCGAGGGCACGGCGCCGGTGGCAGCGCACCGCGAGCGCATCGAGCAGCAGCTGGCCGCCTACCAGCGCCAAGCCATGCGAACGCTGGGCTTCGCCTACAAGCCGCTGCCCGCCGCCGGCCAGCCCAGCTTCGACGGCGGGCCAGCGGCAGAGGGCGACCTTACCTTTCTGGGCATCGCGGCCATTGCCGACCCCGTGCGCGAGGACGTGCCCGCCGCCATTGAGAGCTGCCTGCACGCCGGCATCGACGTGAAGATAGTTACCGGCGACACCCCCGGCACCGCCAAGGAAGTAGGCCGACAGGTAGGCCTGTGGCGCGACAGCTACCCCGACAGCTGGCACACCACGGGGGCCGAGTTCGCCGCAACCCCCGACGCCGCGCTGCTGGACACGGTGCTCGACCTCAAAATCATGTCGCGGGCGCGGCCTATGGACAAGGAGCGCCTCGTGAAGCTCCTACAGCAAAAGGGGCAGGTGGTGGCCGTTACCGGCGACGGCACCAACGACGCCCCCGCGCTCAACGCCGCGCAGGTAGGCCTGTCTATGGGCGACGGCACCTCGGTGGCCAAGGAGGCCAGCGCCATCACCATCCTCGACAACTCCTTTAAGAGCATCACCCGCGCCGTGATGTGGGGGCGCTCGCTCTACCAAAACATTCAGCGCTTCATCCTCTTCCAGATGACCATCAACGTGGTGGCCTGCTTCATCGTGCTGGTAGGCTCGCTGGGCACGCTCCCCGCGCCCCTCACCATTACGCAGATGCTGTGGGTCAACCTCATCATCGACACGTTCGCCGCGCTGGCGCTGGCCTCGCTGCCGCCCAACGAAAAGGTAATGCGCCTCAAGCCCCGCAAGGCCACCGACCACGTGGTAACCCCCAAGATGGGCGCCAGCATCGTGGCCGTGGGGCTGCTGTTCGCGCTGGCGCTGCTGGGCCTCCTACAGTACTTCCGCCACTTCGACGTTACCGGCCTCGCGCAGCTGAAGGCGGCGGACTTCTTTGCCAGCTACCTCAACTTCCGCTACGACGGCGGCGGCGAGCTGACGGCCTACGAGCGGTCGCTATTCTTCACCATCTTTGTCCTGCTACAGCTTTGGAACATGTTCAACGCAAAGGCCTTCAGCGCTGGCCGCAGCGCCCTCGCCGGCCTGAGGAGCTGCCTGTCGGGCTTCGGGGCGGTGGTGTGCGCCGTTGCGCTGGGGCAGTACCTCATCGTAACCTTCGGGGGCGAAATGTTCAGCGTAGTCCCCCTGCGCACCGCCGACTGGCTGATTGCCGCCGCCGCCACCTCCGCGGCGCTCTGGGCGGGCGAGCTGGTGCGCTGGGGCGAGCGCACCTACAAAAAAAGGGGAGCCGCATCGCCTGATGCTGCTCCCCTGCTGTGCGGATAAAGGGACTCGAACCCCCACGCCTCTCGGCACCAGCTCCTAAGGCTGGCGCGGCTACCAATTACGCCATATCCGCAAGGTTGAGGTGCAAAGCTACGTACTTTTCAGCAAACATGGCAGGCGCGGGGGGCGCTTTACATCAATTTAACAGTTTGGCCGCAGGGCGCCCCCGCCAGCGCTGGTAAGGCGCCCCCGTGCGCTCCCGAAGAGAAAAGAAAGGCTTTTTTTGCAAAAAAGCTTGCACGCTATAAAATAATCCTTACCTTTGCCCCCGTTGTTGAACCAAGCTAAAACAAAAGCGCTATGCTAGCACACCACAAACCCTCTGAAACCCGCATGGGGGGCGCACGCCTCTCCTATTATCAACCTTTATTCCTTTAATCCCTAAACAAACAAGACTATGGCAACACTACACACAATTAAGGCGCACCTCTACGAGAACGCGCTAACTGCCGACCCCAACGACTACGTCGCAAGGGTCTGCTCCGAGCGCTCGCTGGGCGTGAAGGACATCTGCGAAAGCGCTGTGGCGCGCGGCGGCGCCGACGTATCGTCAGCGGCAATGGAGCACGCCGTGAGCCTCTTCCTAAAGGAAATGGGCTACCGGCTGTGCG
>JAITMY010000132.1 GCA_031290755.1 Prevotellaceae bacterium | reverse complement strand
CTTGAGCTTTGCCAGCAGCTTTTGCTTTTGCTCAAGGGAGAGGTTTTTCAGCTTGTCGAGTTGGTCGGTGGTCATCGCTATTGTTGGGTTGTTGAATTGTTTTCCCTACTCAATTTCCTTTAGCAGCTTGCTCAGCTCGGCGTCGTCAATGTCCTGCACGAGGAGTCCCATCACGTGGTCAGAGAGGGATTTGACGGTTACGGCGCCCTTGAAGATGTCTATGGGCAGCTGGATGTTGAAGGCGGCGGAGATGTTGGATACGGCCTGCACCACCAGCAGGGAGTTTCCGCCCAGCTCGTTGAAGCTGTCGTTGATGCCAATCTGCCCTATGCCCAGCACCTGCCCCCAAATTTTCGCAATGGTTTCCTCTATTTCGTTGGTGGGCGCTACGTATTCGGTGGAGAGGTCGGGGCGCTCGTAGGTGGTGGCGTTGTCGTCCTGCGCCTCATCCTTGGCTTCGTTTTTCGCTATATCCCTCAGGTTTTTGAAGAAGCTGTAGGGGGTAACGAGGACGTTGGTGTCGTTGTTGTAGTGCAGTATGCGCTCAAAGATTTTCACGCCTTCCTCCGGCAGAATGTAGCTTTCATCGGGCTTTGCGATGGGCGCCTCGCCCTTGTCGGCCTCGGCCACTTTGCTATTGGCAATGCTCACCAGCGAGTATTTTTCTGCCTCAAAAATGCACTCGCCCTTGTCGCTGAACAGGCGGAAACTAAAGGTTGCCGAGTTGCTGCCGCCGGCGTAGGGTTCCTCCACCACGTCCACCAGCGCCACAACGCTGGAGGTGAAGGGGGCGTGCACCAGTATTTTCTTGTAGTTGAACGGCAGGAAGGGGTCTGACGTATAGTCCCTAAACAGGTTGGCGATGAGGGCGTCGAGCAGGGAGGGGTGCACCAAAAAGTGCTGCGTGTCTGCCGCAAACTCGCTGTTCAGCGCTTGCTCCACAATGAAGCGGGCGCCGTTTCTGTGGCTCTTCTTTATGTTGAGCCAGCGGTCGCTGTAGCTCAGCACGATTACCTCGTTCACTTGCACGGAGGCAAACATTTGCTGGGTGCTGGTTTCTCCGCCGAGGTCGGCAATGGCCTTGCCGAGGTCAATCGGGGGCTGGGCAGGGCTGTCGTCGAGGGCTACGTAGGCGGTGGCCACGGCATCCCACTTGTCGGAGTTTTTGGTAACGTCCAGCACCGACAGGCTGAGGCGCACCTTGCCGTGCTCGGGGTTGGCGTAAATGCGCAGGTTGGGGTGCTCGCCGTTTTGGATGGTGAGCGGCTTCAGGAAGTAGAGGTCGGTGATGGCAAAGGGCTTGCCCGCAAACTTGGCCTTGGCGTACTGCGCAAAGAAGTTGATGATGGAGGTGCCCACAATGGTTTGCCTGCCGCCGAGCAGGTGCTCTTTATACACCCAGTCGGTGTTGGCGTCGAAGCCCACCTGATAAACTTCCTCGGCTTCGGTGGCGCTCACGGGGTAGATGCCGCTACGGTAGGAGTTTTCGTTCAGGTAGAGTTTTTTTCTGGTGAGCGCCTGCGTTTCTTCCCAGCGGGCAGCCATGCCCACCTTGCTCCACGAGTCCCAGTTGATGGCGTAGGCGCTGCCGGGCTTCAGCTGGTTGCGGTAGGCGGCGTAGCTGTCGAGGAAGCTGTTGGCGCCGGTGTAGTCCACGCGGCTGGACTCGCCCCACACGGAGGAAACGGAGGAGAAGTACACCACAAAATCCAGCTTGTCGATGCCAAACAGCTCGTCTATGATGAGGGTGCCGCGCGTTTTGGCCTTCAGCACGTCGTCTGACATCTGCTTTGTTTTGAGGGCAATGATGCCGCCACCTGCTGCACCGGCAGAGTGGATAACGCCGTTTACGCCGCCACACTCCTTGTCGGCAAACTCTTTCAGCGCCTTCATTTGCGCGTAGTCGTTGGCCTCGGCCTTGAAGAGGTGCACGGTGGTACCGGCGGCCTCCATGCGGCGCAGGTAGCCAATTTTTTCGGTGGTGATGTCCGCCGGATGCTCCTTTGCGTACTGCTCCCACTCGCTCTTTGGCGGCAGGGGCGTGCGGTAGGTGAGGATGATGGTGGACGCTGGCTGCCGCTGCGCGATGTGCTTGGCAAACTCCAGCCCCAGCCCGCCGGTGCCGCCGGTGATGAGGTAGGCGCCGCCGGGCCTGAAGAGCGGCTCGCCGTTGCCAAAGGTAGGCGCGGCGGTGGCCGGCTCGTAGAGGGGCGTTTGGTTAAAGCACTCCGTCCAGCGGGCGCCGTTGCGGAGGGCCACCACGGTGTCGTTGCTGCGCAGCTGCACCTCGTCGGCCAATAGCTGGGCAGCGAGGGCGGGGGCTGCAAGCGCCGCGCTGTCCACGTCCACCAGCTTGCCAAAAATCTGCTTCATTTCGCTGTAGATGCACCTTGCGGGGCCGGCGGCCAGCGTTTTCTGCGGGCTAAGCAGCGGCTCTCCGGCCACGCTGAGGGCGCCGTTGGCCACGAACAGCAGGTTGAGGTTGGCAATGGCGTTGTGGCTGATGAAGGCCTGCTCGGTGTAGAGCGGGCTGTAGTAGGCCAGCTCTTCGGCCTCGCCGCAGGTAGCGAGGGTGGGGGGCGTGGGCTTTTTTTCTACGCTCCACAGGTGCACCACGCGGTTGGGGGTTTTGCCCTCGGCAAGCAAGTCGGTGAGCAAGCGCTCGTAGTCCTCTTTGCTCGACACGCTTACGGTAAACTCTTCGGCGCTGTTTTTGCGGTAGGCATCCCCCTTGCTGACGAGGGCAAAGGGTTCGCCCCGCTGCTTCAGCAGCGCTTTGAGCGCCTGCCCAATG
This sequence comes from Prevotellaceae bacterium, assembly GCA_031290755.1. Taxonomy (GTDB): domain Bacteria; phylum Bacteroidota; class Bacteroidia; order Bacteroidales; family UBA932; genus JAITMY01. The sequence continues at coordinate 9,561 of JAITMY010000132.1, read as the reverse complement.
CCGCAGCCATCATCAAAAATCAGCCACGTGCCGGCGGCAGGTGCCGCCTCTTTTTTCTCGGCCTCCCGCAGGTCCTCTTTCAGCAGGATGCTGGCCTTGGCCGTTTTTTTCCACGAGGGGGTGTAGGTCCAGCGGCTGAGGTCAGGGTTCTTCACGTCGTCGTCCTCCTCCACTTTGGCCGCGGCGGTGGTGCGCTTTACGATGTAGGTCTTGCGGCTGTAGGGGTATAGCGGGAAGTGCGTGCGCCGGTTGTCCTCGCCCTCAAAGTACTGCTCAAGGTTGACGCTCACGCCGGCGGCCCACAGGTTGCCCACGGCGGTGGTGAGATACTCCTCGTCGCTCTCGGTGATGGTGGGCGTGCGCATGGTGCCCACCACGGTGTGCTCGGTGTCGGCCTCAAGGTGGCGCTTCACCGCCGACTCCAGCGACTGGCCGGGGCCTGCCTCCACAAACACCATAGGGGCAATGGCCTTGGCAGCGACCACGGCGTCGGAAAAGCGCACCGTTTTGCGCACGTGCTGCACCCAGTAATCGGGCGAGGTGGCCTCGGCGTTGGTGAGCAGCGCACCGGTGGCGGTGGAGATAATAGGTATTTGCGGGGCGCTCAGCTTCACGCCGCTGAGCATTGCTCGGAGCTGCTCCAGCATTGGCTCCATCATGGCCGAGTGGAAGGCGTGCGAGGTGGGTATGCGCTTGTTGAATATCTTTTTTTGCGAGAGCAGCGCCTCCAGCGCCTCTACCTCGCCGTAAGGCCCGGAGGCCACGCACAGCCCCGGGTAGTTGACCACGCCGATTGCCAGCGCGGGCGTGAGCAGCGGCGCAAGCTCTGCCTCGGGCAGCAGCACGGCGCACATGGCGCCGCCGGGCAGCGCCTGCACCAGCTTGGCGCGGTAGGCCACCGCTTTGAGGGCGTCTTGTAGCGAAAAAATGCCCGCCAGCGCCGCGGCCACGTACTCCCCAACGCTATGCCCCATCAGGTAGTCCGGCTGCAAGCCCCACGAGCGCAGCAGGCAGGCCTGCGCGTAGCTGATGGTGAAGAGCGCGGGCTGCGTGATGAATGTCTGGTTGATGAGCTGCTGCGCTTCCTCGGCGCTGCCTTTGGGGTAGAGGACTTCGCGAATATCGCGCCCTACTTCGGGCAAAAGCAGCGCGGCGCATTCGTCCACCGCCGCCCGAAAAACGGGGTAGCTGCCGTACAAGCCCTGCCCCATGCCAACGTGCTGGTTGCCCTGCCCGGGGAACATAAAGGTGAGCGGACGGTCGGCGGCTTTTTCGGCGCCCTTTTTAACGCCGCCCGCGCTGCCGAGGCGTGCCAGCAGCTCGTCCCTGTCCTTGAAGGCTACGAAGGCGCGGTGCTTAAAGTGCCTGCGCCCCACCAGCGAGGTGTAGGCCACGTCGCTCACGTTGGCCTCGGGGTGGTCGGTCAGGAAGGTTTTGAGCGCCCCGAGGTGCTCGCCCAGCGCGTCCTTTTGCATGTTCGACAAGGCAAGGAGGCGGTAGGGGTGCTTGGGGGCTGCCGCTTTTGGCGCCGCCGCCGGTGGCTCCTCCATAATCACGCAGGCGTTGGTGCCGCCCACGCCAAAGGAGTTGACTAAGGCCAAGCGCGGCTGGCTGCCCTCGGTTGTCCACTCGCGCAGCTTCGTGTTTACGAAGAAGGGCGTGGCGGGAAAATCAATTTTCGGGTTAGGCTCGGAGTAGTTGATGGAGGCGGGAATTTGCCCATACTTCAGCGCCAGCGCGGTTTTAATTACCGCGGCGGCGCCCGAGGCGGCATCGGTGTGGCCAATGTTGGACTTCACCGAACCCAAGGCGCAGTACTGCTTGCGTGAGGTGTAGTGGCGAAACGACTCGGTGAGCGAGGCAACCTCAATGGGGTCGCCCACGGGCGTGGCCGTGCCGTGCGCCTCCACCATAGTGATTTGCTCTGCCGACACGCCCGCGCGCTCCAGCGCCTCCCAAATCACCTCTTTTTGCCCCTCGATGCTGGGGGCGGTGAAGCCCACCTTTTTGTTGCCATCGTTGTTGACGGCGCCGGCGCGAATCACGGCGTATATCTGGTCGTGGTCGCGCAGGGCATCCTCCAGCCTTTTGAGCAGCACCACGCCGCAGCCGCGGCTAAAGGCCGTGCCGCTGGCCTTTTTGTCGAACGGGCGGCAGGATCCGTCGGACGACTCCAAAGCCCCCGGCACATAGACGTAGCCTTTCTTTTCGGGGTACTGCACGCTCACGCCGCCGGCCAAAATCAGGTCGGCGGCGTAGTGCAGCAGGCTTTGCACGCCCAGCACAATGGAGGCCATAGCGGTGGAGCAGGCCGACTGCACGTCGAGGCTTGGCCCGTTGAGGTTGAGCTTATAGCTCACGCGGGTGGTGAGGTAGTCGCGGTCGGAGCCGGTTACGATGGAGGTGGGGTCGGCGTACTTTTTTACGCTGGGGTTGTTATACACATCGTTGAGGTACCACGCGGTGCCCGCGCCGCCAAACACGCCCACGCGCAGCTGGGGGGCGCGCACGGCGTAGCCGGCGTCCTCAAGGGAGTGCCAGCAGCACTCAAGAAACAGGCGGTGCTGGGGGTCGAGCAGCTCGGCCTCGCGCGGCGTGAAGCCAAAAAAGGTAGCGTCGAACTTATCCACGCCGCTCACAATGCCGCGGCGTGCCACGTAGTGCGGGTCGCTGATGTCCTTCAGCGTTTCGCCGGCCTCCAGCAGCTCCTCCTTGGAGAACTCGGTGAGGCACTCCCTTTCGTCTTTCAGGTTGCGCCAAAGCTCGGCCACGTTCGAGGCATCGGGAAGCCTGCAATCCATGCCGATAATGGCAATGCTGTCCAGCACATGTTCTTCTTTCATAGTGTACGCTTCTTATTTTCAGACGTTAGTAGTTGCCCCCCCCGCTGAGCTATAGCCGCGGGGTAGCGAGGGGCAAAGGTATAATTTTTTTTCTTGGGTGCAATAGGGGGTAAAGAGAGGGGCTATATTTAATATTAAAGTTTATTATATTTCAATTCAAATGCTACCAACGTCAAAATTCCTGATACCTTTGCGCCTCAAATGATTTTAGGTATAAACTATTTAAGCAGGCAGATGCGCTATGGTAAAGAATATCATTTTCGATTTTGGAAACGTTTTTATTGAGTGGGATCCGCGAAGAATTTTCCGGCAAATCGTTGCTGACGGCGAGTTGGACAGCTTCATGCAAAGCGTGTGGAGCGAGGACTGGAACGATACCTTAGACCGTGGCGTTTCGCTTGCCGACAATGAGAAAAACCTGCACGCGAAGTACCCGCAGCACAGCCGCTACATTGCGTTTTTCCACGAACATTGGTACGACTCGCTGGGCGAAGTGAACAGGGATAGCGTTGCCCTGCTTGCCGACTTGCAGCGTGCGGGCTACGCCACCTACGGGCTAAGCAACTGGTCGGCAGAAACGTTTCCTGTTGTCCGCAAGCGGCACCCGTTCTTCGATATGCTGAACGGCATTGTCATTTCGGGGGAGGAGAAAGTGGGCAAGCCCGACCCGCGGTTCTACCAAATTCTGCTGGATCGCTACCGCTTAGACCCACCTGCCTGTGCGTTCATTGACGACCGTCAGGACAATATAGACACCGCGCAGCGCCTGGGCATTCGCACCGTTTTGTTCACCACCGCGGCGCAGGTGCGCCGCGAGCTGAGCGCTATGGGCGTAGCCCTGTAAAGTTTTTCCTACTGCGCTATCAATGCTCTCAACAACAAAATTTCTAAAGTAACCGACAGTAGCATGATTAAAAAATTCTTTGCCCCCGTGCCGCCTGTTGCGCAAGCGCACGGCGATGATTCGGCTTATGCGCGGCGCGTTCGCTGGTCGGTGTTCCTCTCCTCCACGCTGGGCTACGGGCTGTACTACGTGTGCCGCCTCAGCTTCAGCGTTGTGAAGCAGCCGCTTGTCAGCGAGGGGCTGTTCACCGAGGCCGAGCTGGGCATCATTGGCTCTGCGCTGTTTTTTGCCTACGCGGTGGGCAAGCTCACCAATGGTTTTTTGGCGGACAGGGTTAACATCAAGCGCTTTTTGGCGGTGGGCTTGCTGGCGTCGGCCATTATCAACCTCGCGCTGGGCGCCACCTCGCTCTTTTGGGTCTTCGCCGTGCTGTGGGGCGTCAACGGGTGGGCGCAGAGCATGGGCGCCCCTGCCTGCGTGGTGGGGCTTTCGCGCTGGCACACGGACAAAACCCGCGGCTCGTTTTACGGCTTTTGGAGCGCCAGCCACAACATAGGCGAGGCGCTCACGTTCATTATGACGGCCTTCGTGGTGAGCTACGCGGGCTGGCGCTGGGGCTTCGAGGTGGCGGGCTTGACAGGCCTTGCGGGCGTGCTGCTCATCGCCTTTTTTATGTACGACAGCCCCGCCAGCAAAGGGCTGCCGCCGGTGGCTGCCAGCAAAGATACGGGCAAATCTGTGGGCGCCACGCAGCTGGAGGTGCTCAAAAATCCTGCCGTGTGGATACTCGCCCTTTCGAGCGCCTGCATGTACATCAGCCGCTACGCCATCAACAGCTGGGGCATCTTTTTCCTCGAAAACGAAAAGGCGTACACCGCAGTGCAGGCCAGCAGCATCATCTCCGTGTCGTCGGTGTGCGGCATTGTGGGCACGGTGTTTTGCGGTGTGGTTTCCGATAAATTTTTCAGGGGTAGCCGCAACATCCCCGCCTGCCTGCTCGGGGTTTGCAACGTGGTTGCCCTCGCGCTGTTTGTCTTCATCCCCAAAGGCTACTTTGCCGCCGACATAGCGAGCATGGTGCTTTTCGGCTTGTCCATTGGTGCGCTGCTGTGCTACCTCGGCGGGCTGATGGCGGTGGACATTGCGCCCAAGAGCGCATCTGGTGCGGCGCTGGGCGTGGTGGGCATTGCCAGCTACATTGGCGCGGGGGTGCAGGATGTTGTGAGCGGGATGCTCATCGGCAGCGGCAAAACCGTTACGGACGGTGTTTCTGCGTATGATTTCGCTACGGTAAAGTGGTTTTGGATAAGCGCCGCCCTTGCTTCCACCCTTTTGGCGCTGCTGATTTGGAGGAAAACGCGAGCCGCTGCCAATCGTGGGTAGGCGCTACTTCTCCTCCTTGATGCTTCCAAAGTCGCGCCAAATGGCCAAATGCGAGTAGAGCGGCACGGTTCCGGCGGGGACTATCAGCTTGCACAAGTTCACGTTTACTCCGGCAAAAGGCGCAGCGTTGTTTACCAGCGGCGGCTTGCTCCACTTAATGTGCACGCTCTCCAGCGCACAATACCCAAATGCACGCTCTCCAATGCTCGCAACGCGGCTGGGGATGGTAACGGAGGTAAGCCTGCTGCACCCGTAAAAAGCGTACTTGCCGATGCTCGTTACAAGGCTATGGATGGTAACGGAGGCAAGCGCGCGACATCCGGAAAACGTTTCATCCTTAATGCTTCTTACGCTACTGGGAATGGTGATAGAGGTGAGCTTGCCGCAGTCGGAGAAGGCGCCCATGCCAATGATTTTAACGCTGTTGGGCATGGTAACGAAGGCGAGGCTGTCGCACTCGGAAAAGGCGCGGCTCGGAATGGCCGTAACCATGCTGCCAAAGGTTAGCTGCCTTATGTGCGTGCCGCTAAATGGCGAGCTGTAGTGGTAGTAGCGAAGGACATAGTCGAGGTTCCTCCCCACGTAAAGCGTGTCTAAGGGGGTATTGCTAAACGCATCGTGCTGGCTGAACGTTAGCGTATCCGCTCCATCCTCTATGGTGAGGTTTCTCAAGCCTTTGCAGTAGGCAAAAGCGAAGTTGGCAATGGTATCCACGTTGCTGGGGATGCTGAAGCTGCCGGTTTTGCCCGCGGGGTAGGCTATCAGCATAGTCTTCCTATTGTTGTACAGCACGCCCCTTTCCGAGGCGTACGCAGCGTTGGCATCGTTAACGGCAATGTTGGCAAGCTTGCTGCAATGCAGGAAAGCGTAGGCGCCAATGTCAGCCACGCTGCCGGGGATGGTAATGGCGGCGAGCTTACTACATTCCGAAAAAGCATACTTACCAATAGCCGCTACGCTGTTGGGTATCGAGGCTCTGATGAGGTCGCTGCATCTGAAAAAAGCGTTGTTGCCAATGCTGGTGAGGCCGATGGAAAAGTCAATGGCGGCGAGCTTGGTGCAGTAGGCAAAGGCGTTGCTGCCGATGCTTGCCACGCTGCCGGGGATGGCAATGGAGGTGAGGTTGCTGCACCTGTAGAAAACGTAATCGCTAATGCTGGTAAGGCTGCCGGGGATATTAGCGTCAGCGAGCTTGGTGCAGTAAGCAAAGGCGTTGCTGCCAATGCTTGCCACGCTGCCGGGGATGGCAATGGCGGCGAGGTCGCCACACCTATAGAAGGCGTAGTCGCCAATGCTCACCACGCTGCTGGGGATGTCCACGGCGGTGAGCTTGATGCAGTAGTAGAACGTGCTGCTGCTAATGCTCGTAACGCTGCTGGGTATGGCAATGGAGGTGAGGTTGGCGCAAGAGGCAAAGACGTTGCTGCCAATGCTCGTAACGCTGCTGGGTATGGCAACGGAGGTGAGAATGGCGCAAGAGGCAAAGGCGCTGCTGCCAATGCTCGTAACGCTGCTGGAGATGGCAACAGAGGAGAGAATGTTGCAGCTGCAAAAGGCGTAGCTACCGATGTTCAGCACCCCGTTACTTACCTCAATGGCTTTTATGCGTGGGCGCTGCGGCTCCCAGGGGGCATCGCCGGTATGGTTAAAATCTTTCATCATCCCCTTGCCGCTAACGGTGAGGACACCGCTGTCGCTGAGGGTGGCCACTACGCTGGCCGGCGCCGTAGGGAGGCCAACGTTCCACGTGATGGCTGCCGCCTGTGCGCTTGCTGTGAGCGCCAGCACAGCAGCGAAACATAAAAGTGGTGCCTTTCTCATGCTCCTTGCTCTAAATAGTTAATACAATGGCTAAAAAAATCTTGCGAAGGTAAGCATTTTTTCTCACTTATGGAAATCTTTGAAAGGGAAGTATTAAGTAAATATTGTTAAATTAAAAAAGAACATTAATTAAGGGCGAGAAAATATAGTAGCCCGCAGCATTTTTTTTAGTTTTGGCGCAGGCTCCTTGCTTCAATTGTGAATAAAAATTACTAACTTTGCGCCGGTCAGAAAAAAGGCAGGCTGAAAATGAGCCTTTGCCGGAGTTAATAACTATAGAACTATAAAGTAGATGAAAAAAGTACTATTGACTGTGCTGTTGGGCTTTAGCGTAGGTGCGCTGCAAGCGCAAGACGAGAAGGTAACGCTTGATATATCAGCTCCGCAGCAGGCTGTAGCCGGCACCACGTTTACCGTTACCGTGTCCATTAGCAAGCCCGAAGGCCTGTCCACCTTTGCCCGCTTTCATCAAGATTTGGGCAAGGGCTTCGAGGCCGATACGGTAGAGGGCGAAGGCCCTGCCCTTAGCGGCGCCATCTTTGACTTTAGCGACCAGCGCTTGCGCTTCATTTGGGCAAGAATGCCGGAGGCCTCCCTCATCAAGCTGAAGTACCGCATTCGCATTACAGAGCCGCGCCTGAAGGGCAACCTGTTGCTGTCTGGCAAGTTTACCTGCGTGGTCAATCAGGCGGACAGCGACAATAAGGTGCTGACGGGCGAAGCTACGGCCAGCGTTGCCATCCAGCCGGCGAAAAATGTTGAGGCTTCGCAAGTGATTAGCATAGGGGACGAACAGTCGGCAGCGGCGGCTAAGCCTGCTGTGGCTGCATCTGCTGCTGCGGCGCCAGCCACGGCTAAGCCCGTGAACACCTCCGGCGTTTATGGAGTGCGCCAAAAGCCCTACATGGTGGATAGGGACTACTACGTGAACATCATGGTTAACAAGGCTGCGCTTAGCGAAATGGGAAAAATTGAGGAGGTGCTGAGCGTTCCGACTGCCACAATTGAGCCTGTCGAAAGAAAAGAAGCTTTATTTAGCATTGATGAAGGAAATAAAATCAAATTCGTGTGGATAACGCTACCGGAGGCCGAGCAGTTTGTCATCTCGTATAAGATAGTGGCATGGAAAGGCACCGCAGCCCCTGCCATCAAGGGCGTATTCACCTACGATAACGCAGGGGTCTCCGAGAGCAAAAACATTGTAGAGCGCGACATTGACTATAGCGAATCCGTGCCTGTGCCGCCGCTGAGCGCTGCAACGCAGCCCACCGAGGCAGCGCGGAATGCCCCCGCGGAAAAGCCTGCCGCTGCCCCGCAGCGCGGCTTAGTATTCAAGGTGCAGCTGCTGGCCACCAAGCAGCCGGTGGGCGACATTGACGAGCATTTCAAGGACTACAACATCGGCAGGCCTGTCCTGCAAGAGGTGTTCAAGTCTTCCTCTGCGTATGGCTACAAGTACGTTATAGGCCCGTTCAGGAAGTACGAGCAGGCACGGCTATGCCGCGACCAGATGTGGAGCAAGGGCATTGCCGATGCTTTTGTTACCTGCTACTACAACGGCGACCGCATTAGCATACAGGAGGCCAACATGCTTTCGGGCGAGCAGTAGGAGGTGCGCCATCCCCCCACCAACTCATAATCCTTTACCCCCATGAGCATAAGATTCAGGTTGATTTTGATGAGCTTCCTACAGTATGCGGTGTGGGGGGCGTGGCTCATTTCGCTGGGCGCCTATCTCGGCGGCAGCCTGCACTTCGAGGGCTTTCAAATAGGCAGCTTCTTTGCCACGATGGGCATAGCCTCGCTGTTTATGCCTGCGGTGATGGGCATCATCGCCGACCGCTGGGTGTCAGCGCAAAAGGTGATGGGCGCCTGCCACATTGCGGCGGCGCTGCTGCTGCTGGCCGCCGCGCCGCAAACCGACTACGCGCGGCTTTACCCCCTGATGCTGCTTAGCGTGATGTTCTACATGCCCACCATTGCCCTGTCCAACGCCGTAGCCTACAGTGCGCTTAGCGCAGCGGGCTTGGACACGGTCAAGGCCTTCCCCCCCATTCGCGTGTGGGGCACCGTGGGCTTCATCTGCGCAATGGTGGCGGTGGACTTGCTGCACTTGGCTGCCACGGCAGGCCAGCTCTACCTCTCGGCGGGCTTGGGCTTAGCGCTGGGCGCCTACGCCTTTACCATGCCCAGCTGTTCGGTGAACCGCGGCGCGGCGGCAAGCAAGTCGTGGGTGGATAGCCTCGGCCTGCGTGCCTTTTCGCTCTTTCGGCAGCGGAAGATGGCCACCTTCTTCATCTTCTCCATGCTGCTGGGCATGTCGCTACAGATTACCAACGCCTTTGCCAACGACTACCTGACGAACTACTTTGGCGGCATCGTTACGTTTAGGGGCACCTTTGGGGTGGAGCACGCCAACATTCTCATCTCGCTTTCGCAGCTGTCCGAAACGCTGTGCATCCTGCTCATCCCGTTCTTTTTGCGGCGGCTGGGCATAAAAAAGGTCATGCTCATTTCGATGTTCGCGTGGGTGTTTCGCTTCGGGCTGCTGGGCGCGGGCGACCCCGGCGGCGGCGTGTGGATGCTGGTGCTGTCAATGGCGGTGTACGGCGTGGCGTTTGACTTCTTCAACATTTCCGGCTCCCTCTTTGTGGAGAAGGAAACCAGCAG
>JAITMY010000136.1 GCA_031290755.1 Prevotellaceae bacterium | reverse complement strand
GGCGCAACTGTTACTACTTTTACAGGAACAACTTTTGCTTGTTGTTGTACCTGTTCTGCCTGATTGCAGGCGTTCATCACGATGGCTACACTTGCCATACTGATTAAAAAACTTTGCTTGTTCATAACATTTAGTAAAAAAAGGTTTTTTGTCTTATTGACGGTGCAAAGGTACAGGCATGGCGGTGCGCTGGCAAGGTCAAAACGGATACAGTTTTGGACAAAAAGTCGAAGTTTATTTATTTTTGCGACCAAATGGCCAAATTGTGGCAGAAAGGTTGAATGGTACAGCTACCAGCTATTTTCCAAAACGAAAACCTACTCCCAAGCTGATAGCTACGGGAAGCAATACGTCCGAATGACTATCGTCATCCAGGACATTGGTGATGCTGATTTTGTATCCGGCATTTACTTGCATCCGACAGGCAAATTCATAGCCGACAATAAGGCCAAAACCCGAATTAGAATCGTACATGGCAGCAATCCCCGTCGTTACATCCCCATCCTTTTCGTAGAGAACAATCGTTTCGCCATCTCTCCTAATCTTGGCGCTCAACCCAAATTCGGTATAAGACCCAAATCCAATATAGTATTGCCCGCCCCGATTGTTTCTCTGCTGAAAAATTGCATATAGCGGAACCTCCATACCCCAGTACTGGTATTCGCTTTTGGTGTTATCCCGTATAAAGTCTGATGATTTGTAGTGATACAGCAGCTCGCCTCGTATGGCGAAATGTTCCGATATATCCAAGCTCAGAAACCCACCTACCGTTGCGCCAACGTTCATCTTACTTTTTGCGCCGGACATTCCGGAAAAGATAAAATTTGACATATTGGCCTCTGCCTTTACGCCGCCCGTTACTTTTACCTCCTTGCGGGCTTCGCTTTGCGCAAAGGATTGTGGAAGGGATACTCCCACCATTAGGATTATCGTTAGGGTTGTCTTTTTCATCGTGTTTTTATTTACTTAAAATATAATTTTCAACGAAAACGAAGCGGGCAACAGCTGCACCGCAAAAACATCCTGCCTGCGGTAATGCCCACCGGTCAGGTAGTCGGTCAATTCATTCACGGGGTCTATTAAAAAAGCCGCTGTGCAGCCGAGCAATTTGGAATCAAAGAGTTCGTAATTGTTAGCCGCAATGGCGCGTTTTGCCAAATAAAATGTTTCGCCCAGAAGAGCGCCTTGCGTGGGCGTGATGATGAGGTCTTGCAGCGATGGGATTTCCATAAACGCCTCAATGCCGTACTCCCAGAAAAAAGTAGAAGCAACGAAGCTATACAGGAGCGAATAGGGAGCGCTGAACCCCGCGCCCCGCGCCGACATGTAGTAGATGCTGCCGGCATAGGGATGAGCTACCCTGTTCATAAAAGCATTGTCGGCATCCATCACCGGCCCCTTTGAAACGTGCGCCCACCAATTGCTGCCAAGCGAGCGAGAGCTGATTTCGGCTCTGTCCCAGTTAGAAATACTTTCGGGCAACATAAAAGTTACGCCCGTAGCCAAGCCCGATAGCCCTATCATTACGCCGGAATTTATCCGCAAGCGCTTATAGTCGGGCGTGCTTTTGAGTAATGAATAGGGCAGGGTAAAAGCGCTGGTTCGCAAGTCATTTTTTTCTTGCGCCCGTAGCGGGGCAAGGCTAAGCAAGAGGCATATAATTGATAAAGTTGTTTTTCTCATTTTTTTATTTAATGAGAGCGCAAAGGTATAGGCATGGCGATGTGCTAACAAGGTCAAAACGGAGACGGAATTGGACGATAAGTCGGAATATATCCACGAATGACACGATTTTTTGTCTTTTTCGAGCTAACCCGTGTAATTCGTGGACAAAATGCCCTACCTTTGCAAAAAAAAATTATGGAAAACAGAATAGTATCTTTCAACTGGCGTGCCGAGCTGGAAAATATCGCCGAGGTAGACTCCATCGGCAACGACTTCATCCTGCTCGACAACCCCATTATCACGCCCTCGCTCAACCACCCGTTTAAGGTGGATGTTACCATCGCCATCATCTGCACAAAGGGAACGATGAAGGGCACAACCAACCTAAAACCGCACACGAGCAAAGCGCCATGCTTTATCATCATTCTGTCCGATCAAATTTTACAGAACGAGTATGTCAGCGAAGACTTTGAGGGATTTTTTGTGGTCATGTCCAAGCGCTTCACCGAGGACTTGTTTCGCGACGCGCAGGACAGATTTTCCCTGCTCCGCTCCGTTCAGGACACCGCCAGCTTTACTCTAAACGAGCAGGAAATGGAGGCCATGATGAGCTACTACACCATGATGAAGCGGGCAATCGGAGCAAAGGATAACCCCTACCGCATGGAAATGGCACGTCATTTGACCAAGGCGTTTTTTTACGGGATAGGTTTTTATATCCACAAGAAGGCCGAGGGCAAGACAAAAACAAAGCACGAGCTGTTCGTGGAGACTTTTTTAGGCCACGTGAAAGCTCACTACAAGGAGCAACGGGGCGTAGAATTTTATGCCGACAAGATGTGTCTTACGCCTAAATACCTGTCGAAGGTGATTAAGGAAAACAGCGGATTGTCGGCCAACGATTGGGTGGACAACTACGTGGTGCTGGAGGCCAAAGCGCTGCTCAAATCCACCGGCATGACCATTCAGCAAATCAGCGACGAGCTGAACTTTCCGTCGCAGTCGTTTTTTGGGAAATATTTTAAGCGGCTTGTGGGGATGCCGCCGAGTGAGTATAAGGGGAAGTAAATGAAATATTGCGTAGTTGACCTAACAGGATTCGAACCTATACAAACAGAACCAAAATCTGTTGTGCTACCATTACACCATAGATCAATGTGCTTCGTGTCGCTCTTGTATGAGTTGGCGAAAGCGACTGCGAAGGTATAAAAACATTTTGCATTTTGCAAATATTTGTCAACATTTTTTTCTGCAAAAGTATGGGCTGGCTAAGACCTGCACATGGCCGACACTACGCGCGAGGTGGAGTAGCCCTTCACAAAGTCAATGGTTTCAACCCTTCCCCCGCGGGCAGCCACAATGTCGTAGCCCACGATGTCCTCCGGCTTGTAGTCGGCGCCCTTTACCAGCACGTCGGGTTGCAGCTGCCGGATGAGGTTGTAGGGCGTATCTTCGTCAAACAGCACCACGTGCGACACGGTCTGCATGGCGGCCAGCACCATAGCCCGCGAGGTTTCGTCCTGTAGCGGACGGGTGGGGCCTTTGATGCGCCGCACGGAGGCGTCGGTGTTGAGGCCAACCACCAGCACGTCGCCCAAGTCCGCGGCCTTGGCCAGGTATTCCACGTGGCCGAGGTGCACGATGTCGAAGCAGCCGTTGGTGAACACCACCTTTTTGCTACCCCACGCTGCCCGCAGGTCAGGCAGCCGGTCGAAGGGAACCAGCTTGGCTGCAATCCGGTTGAGCTGTGGCGTTGTTTGCATCTGTAGGCGTTTTTGAGGTTAGCTAAGCGGGGCGGCAGCGGTGGCCACCTTGCGTTTTTTTTGCAGCAGAAATACGCGCACGTAGGCCACCAGCCCCAGCAGGATGATGAACAGCATTTGCGACTCGTGCGACAGCGTGGCGTAGGCCAGCCCGTCGTTTTCGGGTATGCCGTATATGGCCGCCAGCCCAATGCTGGTGATGGCGTGGTAGGCCCCCAGCCCGCCGTTGGTCGGCGCCACGATGCCGAAGCTGCCCAGCAGCATGACCACCAAGCCGTCGATGGGGTTAATGCCGGCGGTGGCCGGAATGGCCAGCAGCACCACCCACGCCATGCCCCAGTAGCATCCCCACAGCAACAGCGAGTGCAGCAAAAAATCGCCGCGCCGCTGCATGGTGGCGAAGGTTTTCAGCCCCTCCTTAATGCCCCTGAAAAACCCCCATATTTTTTGCGCCAGCGGGTTGCTTCTCAGGCGGCGGCGCAGCGTCCACGCGCCTGCGGCGGCAGCAGCGGCAAGCGCTGCCAGCGCCAGCAGCGCGATGCCGAAGCTGCCCAGGCCCCCCTCGCTGCTCGTCAGGTTGAGCCAAACGTGCTCGTGCAAAAATTTTCCGAAGGTGTTGATGCGCAGCAAAACGGCTGCCAGCACGATGGCAATGAGGCACAGCGTGTCGAACACGCGCTCCGCAAGCACCGTGCCGATGAGCTTGTTCATGGGGATGCCGTTCGACTTGGTGAGGGTGCCGCAGCGCGCCACCTCGCCCAAGCGCGGGAAGAGCAGGTTGGCTGCGTAGCCGATAATCACGGCGTTGTACATCTGCCCCAGCCGCGGCTTGTAGCCCATTGGCTCAAGGAGCAGGCGCCACCGCAGCGCACGCACCACGTAGGCTGCCACGCCCAGCGCCACGCCCAGCGCCACCCAGCCGTAGCGGGCAGATTTCAGCCTTAGCAGCAGCTCGCTGGCGTGCGCATCCTTGAAGCTGAACCACAGCAGCGCCGCCGTCAGCAGCAGGAAGAAGGCGATTTTCAGCAGGGTGCTTAGCTTGCTCTTGCCCATAGTAGAGTGGTTGAGGGTACGAGTTTTACTTAGGCTGCTTGCCGATGTAGGCGAGTATGCCGCCGTCAACGTAGAGCACGTGGCCGTTCACAAAATCCGAGGCCGACGAGGCGAGAAACACGGCGGCGCCGCCCAAGTCATCGGCCTCGCCCCAGCGGGCTGCGGGCGTTTTGGCAATGATGAAGGCATCGAAGGGGTGGCGCGAGCCGTCGGGCTGCTTCTCGCGCAGCGGCGCGGTTTGCGGCGTGGCGATGTAGCCCGGCCCAATGCCGTTGCACTGAATGTTGAACTCGCCGTACTCCGAGGCGATGTTGCGGGTCAGCATTTTCAGGCCACCCTTAGCGGCGGCGTAGGCCGACACGGTTTCGCGCCCCAGCTCGCTCATCATCGAGCAGATGTTGATGATTTTGCCGCCACCCTTTTTTATCATTGAGGGTATCACCGTCTTTGCCACAATGAACGGCGCGTTGAGATCCACGTCTATCACCTGACGGAACTCGGCAGCGCTCATTTCGTGCATGGGGATGCGCTTGATGATGCCGGCGTTGTTGACCAGAATGTCCACCACGCCCACCTCTTTTTCGATGGTTGCCACCAGCGCGGCCACCTGCTCCTCGCTGGTAACGTCGGCAACGTAGCCCTTGGCCTCAACGCCGGCCTCCTTGTAGGCGGCCACGCCCTTTTCGACCAAGTCGGGCTTGATGTCGTTGAACACGATTCGTGCGCCCACCGAAGCAAGCGCCTTGGCAATAGCCATTCCGATGCCGTAGGAGGCACCTGTAACGAGGGCAACTTTGCCCTGTAGCGAAAATTTTTCGAGCATATTCATGTTATTAGCGTAAAAGTTTTGGTTTCTATAATATTTGCGATACAATTAATTGTTCTATGTTTTTTCAAAATGACCACTCCTTATGAATAGGTATGCTTACTTTAAATTTTGTAACGAGCGACAAGTCGAAGTTGGGAGCGCCATTACCGTTTTTTACCAGCTCGTCGGTTGCTCGTTGTATGCCGTAACCAAAGCGGTTCACGTAACCCAACTTTTTCATAGCCTCTGCCAGCGCCACGTTGCGGTAATCGCTTGCGTGAGGAAAATTTTCAGCATTCACCTCGCCATACAAGCCGCCGGGGTTTACTATTTCAATTCTGTTGGAGAACTCGTAAATGTAAATGGGGGCGTTCGATTCATAGTTTTTGTGCATAATGGCGTTCATCAGCAGCTCACGTATTGCCCAATGCGGATAGTTGAAAAGTTTTTTTTCCTGAAAGCTACCGGTTCGGCAAGGACGCTCTTTGATAATGACACCTTTGATAAAATCGTCAATGGCCTTCAGCTCGGAGATATATGCTCCAAAAAATTCTTTTTCAAATTCTACACTGTTCGTCATACTTTCACCGGCAAACCGAACATATTGCATGTACGCGCCCGGAATGTAAAAACGAGGAGCATTTCCAAGCATCAGCAAGCCAACATTGGTGGGGCAATTCTCTACTAAATCGTAGAAGCGCAGCGCTGCCAGCTGCTCTTCGGAAGTCCGTCCGTTTTCGCGGAGGGTATCCTCGTCAAAAGCCAACGGCAGGTAGGTAAACTTAAAGTAGTCCACGCTAATATCGCCAAGCGAGGCGCCTCGAACGGGTAGGATGTCAAACGATTTAGTAAAACGCCCTCTCCGTTCAATGAGCATCCTTTCTTCCTCAACTGTAGCTTTTGCTCGCCTTGGGCCAACACGAATCCAGCATCTTCCATCGTACCGCACAGGCGGATACTTCGATGGCTTTACCTCCACTACTACAACCTCGCCCTGCGGAAGTTTAAACACCTCGCTCACAACCATAGATGGTTGTGGCAGTACGTTGCCGTTTACCTTTACGTTTCCAATTTTTTGCAGATCATCGTCGCGCCACGTCATGCCGGCCAGCGATCCGTCATCGTTTACTCCCAGCAATATGTACCCTGAAGTTCTTCGATTAGGAAAATCGTTGGACAAAGCGCACACCGCAGGGCCCAGCTTATCTTCGCGGACGGATGTAGTGCGCTCAATGTTGTCAGACTCCATATCTGCTAACAGCTTCATTAATTTTTCCTTTGTAACCATTATCTATATGCTACACCATGATGGGCTGTAGCGTGCCGCCTACCGCATCTTGTCTATATCAATAAAATCTTGGTCGCCGTAGTCGAGGTTTTCGCCGGCCATGCCCCAGATGAAGGTGTAGCTGGCGGTGGCTGCGGCGGAGTGGATTGACCACTCGGGCGAGATGACGGCATCTTCGTTGCCCATCCAGAGGTGGCGGGTTTCGGTCGGTTCGCCCATGAAGTGGCACACGGCCTGTCCCTGCGGCACCTCGAAGTAGAAGTAGGCCTCCATGCGGCGCGAGTGCGTGTGCGCCGGCATGGTGTTCCACACGCTGCCGGTTGCCAGCTCCGTCATGCCCATTTGCAGCTGGCAGGTGGGCAGCACCTGATTTACGAGCAGCTTGTTGATGGTGCGGTGGTTGCAGGTTTCGAGCGCCCCCATTTCGACCACTACGGCATCCTTTTTGGTAACGTGCCTGTCGGGGTAGCTGTGGTGCGCCACGGCGGAGTTGAAGTAGAAGTGCGCGGGCTTTGCCGCATCGAGGCTGGCAAAGGCTACCTTGCGGTCGCCGCAGCCGAGGTACAGCGCCTCCTTGTAGCCGAGCGTAAGCTCTTTTCCGTCAACGCTTACCTTGCCCGTGCCGCCCACGTTGATGATGCCCAGCTCGCGGCGGTGCATGAAGTAGTCGGCCTTGATGGGGTCGATGGCTTCGAGCGCGAGCGCCCTTGCGGTGGGCACGGCGCCGCCAACAATCAGGCGGTCGTGCATGGAGTAAACCATGTTCACCTCATCGGGCTTCATCAAGCCCTTTACCAAAAAATGCTCACGCAGCCCCTGCGTGTCGTAGCGCTTTGCATCGGTGGGATGCGAGGCGTACCTGATTTCGTACTTTGTCATGCTGCTTAGTTTATTTTTGAATTACTACTTCACTAAATTGTCGCAACGCCTACCGCACTATCGTCGCCTCCCTATCCGGCCCCACAGAGATGTACTTCACGGGCACGCCCGTTTGCTGCTCGATGAACTTCACGTAATCCAGCAGCTCCTGTGGCAAATCTTTTTCGCTGCGGCAGGCGGCGATGGATTTTTTCCAGCCGCTGAATTTCTTGTACACCGGCTCCACCGGCACGTCCACCTCGTAGGGGTAGCGGTCGGTGTCGAGGCCGTTGATCTTGTAGCCCACGGCCACGTTGATGGCCTCGAAGCTGTCCATTACGTCGGCCTTCATCATCATCAGCTGGGTGGCGCCGCTAATCATCACAGAGTAGCGGAGGGCGACCAAGTCGAGCCAGCCGCAGCGCCGCGCCCGCCCTGTGGTGGCGCCAAATTCGTCCCCTTGCCGGCGCAGCAGCTCGCCTGTTTCGTTGAGCTGCTCGGTGGGGAAGGGGCCGCTGCCCACGCGCGTGCAGTAGGCCTTGAAGATGCCTATCACCTCGCCGACGCTGCCCGGCGCAACGCCAAGCCCGGTGCAGGCTCCGGCGCAAATGGTGTTCGACGAGGTTACGAAGGGGTACGAGCCGAAGTCCACGTCGAGCATGGAGCCTTGCGCACCCTCGGCAAGAACGTTTTTCGTTTTCAGCAGTGCGTTGATTTCGTACTCGCTGTCAATAATCGTAAACGCTTGGCGCATCCGCTCAACGCTTTGCAGCCACAGCGCCTCCTCCTCGTCAACGTTGGGCGGGAAGCCCAGCTGCCGCAGGTAAGTGCAGTGCTGCTGCTTGGCGCTGCGGTACTTTTCCGCGAAGCTGCTGTGCAGCACGTCGCCCACGCGGAGGCCGCAGCGGCTAATTTTGTCGGTGTACGCCGGGCCAATGCCCTTGAGCGTGGAGCCGATTTTGGAGGCGCCCTTAGCGGCCTCCTGCGCGGCGTCTATGGCGCGGTGGGTGGGCATGATGAGGTGCGCCTTTTTGGAGAGGAGAATTTTGCCCGCGGTGGCCACGCCTGCCGCGTTGAGCTCGTCCACCTCGCGCATCAGGGTGATAGGGCAAACCACCACGCCGTTGCCGATGATGTTGACGGTGCCGCTACGAAAAATGCCGGAGGGGATGGTGTGCAGCACGAACTTTTTGCCGTCGAACTTCAGGGTGTGCCCTGCGTTGGGGCCTCCCTGAAACCGCGCCACCACGTCGTACTTTGGGGTTAGCACGTCAACAATTTTTCCTTTGCCTTCGTCGCCCCACTGTAGGCCGATAGCTACATCTACTTTCATTAAAAACAATTTTAAATTTTTGTCGCACGGAACCCGCACCGAATTTTCTGGAGTAGGTGCCCGGCGCGGGAATCGAACCCGCACGAACATTGCTGCTCACAGGATTTTAAGTCCTGCGTGTCTACCGATTCCACCACCCGGGCATGTTACAAGATTGCGAACTTAGTAAAAAAATGCGAATGTCGGTGCAAGCGCCCTCTTAAAAATTCAAAATGCAAGGCTGTATAACGATTTTTCTTCATTGTTAGCTTTCGAGGCTCCACTGAGCGCCCTCCTTCGTGTCCTTCACCGCCACGCCCAGCGCCGCCAGCTCGTTGCGGATTTTGTCGGAGGTGGCAAAGTCCTTGCCTGCCTTGGCTTGCTGGCGCAAGTCGAGCAGCAGCCCAATCAGGCTGGCCGAGAGGTCTTGCTGCCCGCTGCCGGCGGGCGTGGCCTCTTTAAGCCCTAAGATGCCCTCTACGACGGTGGCGAAATCGGTGCGCAGCTGCTGCAAGTCAGCGGCGGTGAGGCTTGCCGTGCCTGCCTTCAGGGAGTTGATGTTTTTCACCCACTCGGCCACCACGGCCAGCGCCACGGCGGTGTTGAGGTCATCGTCTAAGGCGGCGCAGCAGCCGGCCATGAGCTGCGGCACGTCCAAGGTGGAGGCCGCCGTCGGCTTCAGCTGCTGTAGCGTCTGCTGGGCGGCCAGCAGGCGTTGCAGCCCCTTCTCGGCGGCTTGCAGCGCTTCGTTGCCAAAGTCGAGCGTGCTGCGGTAGTGCGCTTGCAGGATGAAAAAGCGGATGGTCATGGGGCTGTAGGCCTGTGCCAGCAAGGGGTGGCTGCCGGCGAACAGCGCCTCGAGGGTGATGAAGTTGCCCAGCGACTTGCCCATTTTTTGCCCGTTGATGGTTATCATGTTGTTGTGCACCCACGTTCGGGCGGCCTCGTGCCCGCAGGCGGCCACGCTTTGCGCAATTTCGCACTCGTGGTGGGGGAACATCAGGTCAAGCCCGCCGCCGTGGATGTCGAACTCTTCGCCGAGGTACTTCGTGCTCATGGCCGAGCACTCGAGGTGCCAGCCCGGAAAGCCTTCGCCCCAAGGCGATGGCCAGCGCATGATGTGCTCCGGCGCGGCTTTTTTCCACAGGGCAAAGTCGTAGGGCTGCCGCTTGTCGCCCTGCCCGTCGAGGCTGCGGGTGCCTCCTTGTAGCTCGTCGAGCGTGCGGCCAGAGAGCTTGCCGTAGGTGTGCTGCCGGCTGTAGGCCTCCACGTCGAAGTAAACCGAGCCGTTCGCTTCGTAGGCAAAGCCGTTGCGCAGTATGGCCTGCACCAGCGCTATCTGCTCGATGATGTGCCCGCTGGCGTGAGGCTCTATGCTTGGCGGCAGCACGTTCAGCGCCCGCATGGCGTCGTGGTAGCGGTTGGTGTAGCGCTGCGCCACCTCTGTGGGTTCGAGGCGCTCAAGGCGCGCTTTTTTTGCGATTTTGTCCTCGCCGGCGTCGGCGTCATTTTCGAGGTGCCCCACGTCGGTGATGTTGCGCACGTAGCGCACCTTGCAGCCCAAGTGTTGCAGGTAGCGAAACAGCAGGTCGAAGGTGATGGCAGGCCGCGCGTGCCCCAAGTGCGGGTCGCCGTACACCGTGGGGCCGCACACGTAGAGGCCTACGTGCGGCGGGTTGAGCGGCGCAAAGGGTTCCTTTCGGCGCGAAAGCGTGTTGTATAGCTGTAGCGAAGCGGTTGTGGCCATAGCGTTTTTTTTCTAAAGGTATATATATTGTCAGCGCAAAGCCCTACAAGCTTTCCAGCATTCTTTTCAGCACCGTTTGGGCGCTCACGGCGCGGTTGGCGGCTTCGGGGATAACGAGGCTCTGTGGGCTTTCAATCACCTTGTCGGTTACAATCATGTTGCGGCGCACGGGCAGGCAGTGCATGAAGTAGGCGTTGTTGGTCAGCGCCATTTTTTCGGAGTCCACCGTCCACGCGCGGTCTTTGCTCAGCACCTGTCCGTAGTGGGGGTCGGCGTAGGCCGCCCAGCTTTTGGCGTAGATGAAGTCGGCGCCGGCAAAGGCTTTCCGCTGGTCGTGCTCCACCTTTGCGCTGCCCACAAAGGTGGGGTCGAGCTCGTAGCCTGCGGGGTGGGCAATGGTCAGCTCGTAGCCAGCGGCGTTCATCCACTCGGCAAAGGAGTTGGGCACGGCCTGCGGCAAGGCTCGCGGGTGGGGCGCCCACGAGAGCACCACCTTGGGACGTGCCGTTTTCTTGTGCTCCTCAATAGTTATCAGGTCGGCAAAGCTTT